>JAJZZR010000443.1 GCA_021797465.1 Pseudomonadota bacterium
TACCTGGATCACGCGGCAACGCATCAACGGCCTGCGCTGTCTGTTGCCGTCTCCGGCCGTGCAGCCCGCCTCGTGCAACATACCGATGCTGTCCCCGTCCCATCTGCCGCGCTGAGCGTGGGACGGCGCGGCGGCCACGGAAGATCATCACCCACCACGCACAACGAGGACACCATGAAACTCTTTACTCGAGCGGCCGGCATGATTGGCGCGGCGCTGTTTCTGGCGGTCGCAACGGTCTGTTTCCCGGTGGCGAGCGCGGCGCCGGTCACGCGGGTTGTCTCGGTCATGGTTCCGCCAGCGCAGGAGCAAGCCTTCAACCAAGGGCAGAGGCGCTACGAAATCTGCCTGCGCAAGCATGGCGAGGCGCACAGCATGTACGCTTACGAGGCGGCCTCGGCCAATCTGAGCCACTATCTGTTCCTCGAGCCCCACCGCGCATGGAGTGGAATGGGCGGGCATGATCCGGCGGGCAAAGCCTGCCGCAAACTGTTCGTGCATGCGGTGCTGCCGCATATCGGCCGGATACACAGCGACTTCACCGTGCCCGATGCGCGGGACACCTACATGCCCGCAGGCGAGGCGAGTCCGGCGCCCATCCTGTGGGTCCATGTCTATCGCCTCAAAGTCGGGCAGACACGGAAGTTCACCGACGCGCTGGCAAAGTTGGCCACGGCGGCCGCGCGGGCGCACTGGGATGTGCATTTCTACGGCATGCATGCCGTTGGCGGGGGCCGCGCCGATGATGAGGATTTCGTGTGGGTATGGCCCTACACGTCCTGGGCCGACATCGGCAAGGCGCGCGACCCGTCCCTGAAAGAAATGATGGTGCGCGCTTACGGCAAGCGCGCCGCGCAAGTGAATCGGCGCAAGCTCTTCGCGGCCGTCGCCGCATCCTGGTCGTATGTCTGGCGTTACGACAAAGCGCTGAGCTACCTGCCCGGAAAGTAAGACGTGCCCGGCGTGCCGTTGCGCGTGTGGGGGGTGACGTTCGAATCCAGGACGGTGAGTCCTCCGGCGACGCGCTGGTGCGGGCAGGCGGCAATGGTGATGTCGATGCTCGCCCGGGTGAATCAGGCCGCTCGGGTTCTGCGGTACAGGCCCGCCCGCAGGGGGTGCCGGTCATCTGCGGATAGCACACCCCCGCGATAGCGCTCGGAGAGGAGCCGTCGTCGAACGGCTGTGTCTGTCCGGCCCGGCCGGGGGCGTCGACGGTGACCCGCGGCGCAGCGCGCGTATCGCGTGACGTGGGAGCCGGACGACGGTACGGCGGGGCGAACGTCGGCCGCTCAGCCAACCCCCGTCGGCGCCGAGGAACGCGGACCGGCGCCCCGCAGCCTGAGGTGCCATCGGCGCGCCCGACCGTCCGCTCTTGCCGCGCTCGCGCTCGAGGCCGTTCATCCCCTATGATCGCCGGACCGTGAGATGATTCGCGAGCGCCATGGATCCGACGACGCCTTCCTGCGACCGCAATGCCCGGTCAGACATTTTTGCCGCCAGCGACGCGCGTGCCTCAACGACGGCGGGGCGCATGAGCGGGGGCTGCTCGAGCGGCAATCCGGCCGCCGGCTGAGATGGCGAGCGCGGGCGCCAAGAGTGTCTCCTCGGGCGGCTGGACGCCGGCGCGCTCGGCTGCCGGGCGGCACAGCCCCTGGCTGATCGCGGTCATCATCTCTATCTCGGCCTTCATGGAGGTGCTCGACACCGCGATCGCCAACGTCTCGCTGCGCCACATCGCCGGCTCGCTGGCGGTGAGCTATGACCAGTCCACCTGGGTGCTGACCACGTACCTGGTTGCCAACGCGGTGGTCATTCCCATGAGCAGCTGGCTGAGCGACGTGTTTGGCCGCAAACGCTACTACATGTTCAGCGTCGCGCTGTTCACGGCTTCCTCGCTGTGCTGCGGGCTGGCGCCCTCGCTCACATTCTTGATCCTGGCGCGGGTCGCGCAGGGCGTGGGCGGCGGCGGTCTGCAGCCGATCACGCAGGCGATGCTGGTGGACTCGTTCCCGCCGCAGTCGCGCGGCAAGGCGATGGCCGTGTACAGCTTCACGGTGATTCTGGCGCCTATGTTGGGGCCGCTGCTCGGCGGGATGATCACCGACCGGTTCTCCTGGCACTGGATCTTCCTCATCAACGTGCCGATCGGCGTGATGGCGTTGATGCTGGTCAATATGTTCGTCGACGAGCCGCCGCTGCTGGTCGAGGAGCGGCGCGCCCGCTGGCGGCGCGGCATCTACTTCGACTTCCCAGGGGCGATCCTGATCGCCCTCGGGCTGAGCTTCCTGGAGGTCATGACCGATCGCGGGGTGCAGGACGACTGGTTTGCCAGCCCGGTGATCCGCACCGCCGCAGTGATTGCCGGGGTGTGCCTCGTGGGCTTCGTGGTCTGGGAGCTGGTGGCCTCGCGGCCGCTGCTCGACATGCGGCTGTTCAAGCACCGCAATTTCGCCGCCGGCAGCTTCATCGTCATGATCATCGGCGTCATCCTCTTCGGCACCACGCAGTTCGTGCCGCAGATGGTGCAGCAAATACTCGGCTACACGGCGACCGAGGCGGGCCTGGTGCTGACCTTGGGCGGTATCATCACCGTCTTCACCATGCCGCTCGCGGGGGTTCTCACCGGGCGCGTGCAGCCGCGCATCCTCATGGGCTTTGCGTTCGGTATCATCGCCGTGTCGCTCTATTTGATGTCGCACTTCACCGTCGACCAGACCTTCGGCAGCATCGCGTTCGCCCGCGTCTGGCAGTCCGGCGCCATTCCCTTCCTGTTCGTGCCGCTGATGAGCGCCGCCTACATCGGCGTTCCGGCCGAGCGCACCGGCAACGCCACGGCGATCATCAATGTCGCCCGCAATCTCGGCGGCAGCGTCGGCATCGGCATGGTGCAGGCGCTCTTTGCCCGTCGGGAGCAGTTTCATCAGGTTCGCCTCGTCGCCGGGCTGCAGCCGCTCAATCCCGTCTACGTGAATAGTGTCCACACGCTCGCGCAGGCATTCGCCGAGCATGGTGCGGCGCCTGCTGCGGCGAAGAGCATGGCGATCGGTGAGATCTATGTGATGATGCTGCGTCAGGCGCAGATGCTGTCGTTTGACGACGTGTTCTACGCCCTGATGCTGTTTGTGATCCTCATCTCCCCGACACTCCTGTTGCTCAAGAGCCGTCCCGGGGACGAGGCTCACCAGCCGCAAGGCGTGGGCGAAGCCGCGTTCTGAGCGCGGCGCGCGCGCATCCGCCCGGGCTGGCGACTCGGCGAGCGGACAGAGCCGATCGGCCCGCAAACACCAGCAACCGCGGCCCCGCGCCGCCATGCCCGGGACACTTGTCGCCGCACGGGCCCGCGCGCAGAATGCAATAAATCGATCGTGTCCCATGCAGCCCGCGCCCTGCGGGCCCGTTCAGTGTGAGGCATCATGACGACCGGAATCCGCGGTGACGGTAGTGACGTGGTGCCAACACAGGGTCAGAGCGCCCGTACCGCCCTGTGCATTGCGGGCACGCTCCTGGCATTGAGCCTGGCCGGATGCGCCACGACGAGCCGACTCGCGGGCCGCGGCGCGCCCTGCGTCCACGGGTGTCCCGAGGCACCACCGCAGCTGCGCAAAGCAGTCCAATCCGGCACTGCCGCCGCGGAGCTCGCCATGGGCCTGCGCGAGAGCAGCCAGCTGCGCTTTGCCGGTGCGCAGTTCTGGTTTCGCCGGGCCGCCGCGCAGGGCGATGCCGCCGGTGAATTCCATGTGGGTCTTGACTACGCGCAGGGCTTCGGTGTTGCGCAAGACGAGGCGAAAGCCAGCCGGTGGTATCGCAAGGCCGCCGCGCAGGGCTATCGGTCTGCCGAAGTCAATCTCGCCGCGGATTATTACCTCGGCCGCGGCGTTCGGCGCAGTGACCGCGCGGCGGATGCCTGGTATCGCAAGGCCGCGGTACAAGGCAGCGCGGTGGCACAAACGATGCTGGGCCATGACTACCAAGTGGGGCGTGGCGTGGCGCGCAATGAGCGCGCAGCGCTGCACTGGCTGCGCCTCGCGGCGCACCAGCGGGACGCGCAGGCTGAGCTCTCCTTGGGATACGCATATGCCACGGGAAACGGCGTCGCGCAAAACGACACGGCGGCCTATCGCTGGTATCGGCGGGCGGCCGCCCAGGGAAATGCCTATGCGCAGTACGATATTGCGCTCGACTATCAACACGGGCGCGGCGTCGCGCCGAGCTTGAAGAAGGCGAATCAGTGGCTGCGCAAGGCGGCCGACCGCCGGCTGGCTATCGCCGAGTACGCGCTCGGCTACGAGTACGGCACCGGACTTGGCGTCACGCGCAACTACGCCGCGGCAAACCACTGGTTTCACCGGGCCGCCACGGGTGGACTCGCCACGGCCGAGACCGCCCTCGCGATGGATTACGAACTCGCGCGGGGATGCGCGCGCAACTTGAAAGATGCCAATTTCTGGTGGCGCACCGCCGCCTTGCAGGGGTTCCTGCCGGCCGAGTACGCGCTCGGGTTCAACTACGATCTGGGCCTCGGCGTTGCGCGCAATCCGGTCCGTGCGCACTACTGGATCCACAAGGCGGCCGTGCGCGGATTCCCGGAGGCAGAGACGACCCTTGGCGTTGAGGAACTGACCGACCGCGGCCGCGGCACACGCGGCGCGCAGGGGATCGTCTGGCTGCGCAAGGCCGCCGCTCAAAACAACGCGTTGGCCGAGTACTATCTGGGCGCGGCCTATGACAGGGGTTGGAGCGTTGCGCGCGATATCGCCAAGGCCCATGCCTGGTGGCGCAAGGCGCGGGCCAATGTCCACGCTGCCGCCACGCGGACGCAGTGGTGTCGACTGGGGACGTGGTTCGGGCACGGCTCGCTCCCGTATCAGCGCCCCGTCCGGGCATCGATGCGAAAGCTTTCATCCGGCACCGCGCCGCTGCACTTCAAGAGTCCATTCCCGTCGACCTGCGGGTTCTACCCGGAAGTGGCGCAACTGCTGCACGAGCACGGCACGGCGCTCGTGCGCGTGTGCGTCGGCCCGAAGGGCGAACTGCTGCACGCACCGACACTGGTCCGATCCTCCGGCCGTGCCCGGCTCGATGCTGCGGCCCTGCGCTACGCGGCGGCAACCTCCGGACATTGGGTGCCGGCACGGACGCACGGTAAACCGATCAGTTTCTGCGCCACACTGCCCGTGCGGTTCAAGATCCGAAAGCCGGGTCAGGTGACAGGCCTGCCGGCGCTGCAGCGCATGCCCTGAGCGCAGATCCCGAGGCCGGGGCAACACCTGTCTTGAGTTGACGGGCGGGATGCGGCGTGTCACAGCCTGCACGTGCGGTCGTGCGATCGGCCGCTCTGGGGAGGGGGCGTGCGGGGAACCTGCTCAGCTGCGCGCAGGCTTCGCGCCGGCCGGAGTGCCGTGCAGCGCCAGCCAGCGCAGAATGTCGGCGCGGCGGACCAGGCCGACCATGTGACCCTTCTCGAGCACCGGCACCTGATTGAGGTCCCGGTTCGCGAGTAGGTTCAGCACCTCGAGCACGTCTTCCTCGGGTCGAACCCCCACGATCTTCTCCGGCGGATGCAGCACGTCGCGGACCGTCAGGGTGCGGCGTTGCTCCGGGCTCAATCGCTCGATGTCGTGCTGGAAGACCATGCCCATGAATTCATCGTTCGCGCTCACGACCGGAAAGGCGCGCTGATCGCTGCGCTGCATGTAGGCCTCGACGAGCGTCTCGAGCGGCAGCTGCGGTGGGACCGCCTCGAAGCGGGTCAGCATGACGCGCGCGACCGGCACATCCTGGAGAATCTCGTGGGTCAGGAGCTGGCGGTAGCTCACCAGCGCCGCATTGTTCAGGAACCAGCCGATGAAGGCGAGCCAGATGCCGTTGATCAGCCCGCCGCCGAGGATCGGCACCGAGAACCCGAGGACCATCGCGATGCCGGCCCCGATCAGCAGCCAGGCGAAGGCCTGTCCCAGCGATGACGCCCAGCGGGTGGCGCGCCTCAGGTCGTGCGTCACGCCCCACAGGATCGCCCGCAGGACCCGGCCGCCGTCGAGCGGGAAGGCCGGGACGAGATTGAACAGCGCGAGGATGATATTGATCTGGCCGAGCCACATCAGCAGCGTGCGGGCGGGGTCGAGGCCGGCGAGCGCGTGCTCGACGCTGGCGATGCTGCCCACATCGACGTGCCGGATGCCGACGACCCCCAGAAACAGGCACACAAAACCGATCACGAGGCTGGTGATCGGGCCGACGATGGCCATCCACAGCTCCGCGACCCAGCGACCCGGTTCGTGCTCGATCTGGGCCATGCCGCCGAAGACGTAGAGCACGATGCGCCGGACGCTGATGCCGTAGGCGCGCGCGACCAGGGAATGCGAGAGCTCGTGGGCGAGAACCGAGGCGAAGAACAGCAGCGCAGCGGCCACCGCCGTCAACCAGGCCGTCGCGGGACTCCAAGCCGGATGCCACTGCGGGAAGACGCCTGAGGCCAGTCCCCAGACGATCAGCAGGAAAATGATCAGCAGGCTCCAGTCGACGGTGATGTCGATGCCTGCGACACGCATGAGGTGCAGTCCGCGCACGCGGCATAGTCTAGCAGTCCGCGCGGGCGCCCCATGAGGCCGAATCGTTCCGGGGGCAAAACCGCCGGGAATCCCCCTCTCGCCTTCCGGTCGGGTGCCCGCCGAGGGGAGGCGGCGGACACCCGACCCGGGCCTCTCAATCGTTCAGGGCGACGATCATCTGATCGACCGTGAACATGCCGCTGGGGCCGTACGTCCCGATTGCGGTCAAGCGCAGCGCCGAGCCGGAACCGAGGTCCGACATCAGCGCGGCCGTGAAGTCCGCGAACGTGCCGTACGTATCGATGGTTTTGCTCGAGGTATGCACGATGGCGAAGGCCTGGAAGGCATTCATGCTGGTATTCGGCACGAGCTCGAGACCGGTGCCGAGGCTTGCCGGGTCGATCATCGTCCAGTCGATGTGCAGCGCCGCGCTCGCCGCGCCGGCGAGTGTGCTCTGATTGAGCTGCATCTCGGTCGAGGTCAGCATCGAGAAGGGCGCGCTGTCCCCGCTGCCGCTCCAACTCACGGTCAGCCAGGCGCGGGCCTGCTGGGAGGACACCACCGTGCTCGCCGTGAAGTCCGGCGGCGCCGTGCCGAAGGGCGCCACGAAGCCCGTGAAGGAGACCGGTAGCCCGGAGGTGAGCGCAGTAGTGGAGAACGACGTCGGAATGGCGACTTGATAGGCTGAAGCCGTGGCGTCCGAGCCGCTCGCAACGCCGGTTCCCGTGAACGTCAGCGCGCCGGCATTCACCTGCCCGAGCGCTTGCAGGTCCACCGTCATCAAGCCACTCGAGCTCGAGGAGAGCAGTCCGACGCCGTCCGTCGGCAGCAGTTCCACACTGCCGCGGGTCGCATCGAGGGTGCCGCCGGAGGTCGTGCCGCTCATCATGCTCGTGGTGCTGGTCGAGGCGGTGAACGTCCCGATGAATCGCGCCTGCTGTCCCACCGAGAGGTCGGTGAGCGGCAGCGTCCCCGCCTGCCCCTGCTCGGTCACGGTGGTGCCGGATCCGACCGTCACGGTCATCTGGCGCTGGAACCCGAAAGCGCCATTACCGTTGGCGACGAGCGGCAGGAAAACGAGCGCATTGTCCACCGTCAGCGTGTCACCACTGCGCGCCACCACGGTGCCCCGCACACTGTCGCCCGCGACGCCCACCACGCTGCTGCCCGCATCGACGGTGCTTGCCGTGAAAGTCTGCGTCGTGCGGTCCCAGGTGCCATAGGCGCTGGTGAGCGTGCCGGCCGGCAAGGCGGCGAGGGCCGTGAGGCCGGCCGAGCCGGTGTAGGCGGTGCCGTTGATGAGATAGCTCGTCGCCGCGGTGGTATTCACCGTCAGCTCGCCGAAGCTGTCATCGGCGTCGTGAAACGGCGAGATATCGATCATGTAGTCATCGGCAGTGGTGCTGACACTGACCAACGGGCCCCGCACCTTGATGTTCTTGCTCGTATCGGGCGTCAGACTCGCGGTCAGCGAGGGGTTGACGGTCACGGTAATCGGATTGGCCGTGAGATCGACGCTGTTCGAGGCGGCCAGGTTGAAATCGAGCGCGAGGTTCGACACGGTGCCCGGAGTGATCACGAGCGGCCCATCGTTGGCGAGATTCAGCGTGACGGCCACCGTGCCGGTGAGCGGCTGACCCTGCGCATTCAAGATGTCCGCAGCCGGTATCGTGACATCCCCACTGCTGGTATCGACGACCAGCACGGCATGGGTGTAATCGAGCGTGAGCGTTGCCGAGGTGTAGCTCCCGGCCGGGATCTGCTCGGCACTCAGGATCTCGGAGAGGTTGACCAGTTGCGCCAGATCGACCTGCGTGGTCACGGGGACCGTTTGCACGACCTGACCATCCGCGCGTGTGAGGGTGAGCGAGTCGATGCCGACGATGTAGCTGACGAAGTCTCCCGGTGCATCCGTGAGCGAAATCAGGGCCGTACCGCAGTCGGCGCAGGCCATCTGCGAGGTGGGCGGCGAGCTCGAGGAGGTCATGCCCGGGGACGAGCCCGTGCTCGAGCTGCCGCAGCCGGCGAGCGCCAATGCACCGAAGGCGCACAGTCCGATGAGAAGGCCGCGGACGCAGCGTGAACGTTCGGTCCGCGATACTGATGCGGCATTCATCACAGTACTCCGTCGGTGACTGATGCGAACCCCCGGGGACTCGATCCGCAGTGCCAGGATCAGCGCAAGTCAGTGAGCAACGCTCGAGCAACCGTGGGGTTGACGCAAACGACACGGGCTCGAGTGTACGCAGCGTGCATCACGGCTGCGTTCAGCGCCAGATGTGGATCGAACGCGACAGTCGCGACACCGCCGATGTCTGGAATCGGCGACGCGCTCAGCTCGCGGCCGCCAGCAGACCGCGCGCGTAGAGCACCGTGCGCATCGGCGCGAAGGCAAACTCCGCAAGCACGCGCTGCAGGCGCGCCTCGCAGCGGTGCAAGTTGGTGTAGTGACGCAGGCGCGAGAGCGTCCCCACCCGAATGCGCGGCTGACCGGGATCGATTTCCCAGGGATGCAGATAGAACGGAAACGCACGCCCGCGGCCGTTGATCTGACGCAGGCCCGCGCGCGTCAGCCAGTAGGGAAAGATGCGGAAGTACCCACCCCCGCACACCGGAATCGTGGTCCCGAGGAAACGGGCGGGCACCATCGGAAATTCGACCAGCGTGCGCCCGGAGGGCGCCGTGACCGAACCCGGCTCCGGCGAGGCATCCGGAATCCCATAGCGGTCGTGACGAATGGGAAAGATCGAGGAGTCGTAGGCAAAGCCGAGATCGATCAGCGTATCGAGCGCCCAGAGCGTCGTGCGGATCACCGAGAAGCTCGCGGCCCGATAGCCCTGCACGGGCACACCGATCGCATCCTCGAGCAATCCCTTGGCGCGCGCGGTCTCCTCGCGGAACACCGCGGGCGTCTGCGCATAGATCAGCTGATGCGAATAGCCGTGACAGGCCACCTCGTGACCGCCGGCGGCAATGCGCCGCACCAGCTGCGGATAGCGCTCGGCCACCCAGCCCAGCACGAAGAACGTGCCCGAGACACCGCGCTCGCCGAGGAGCGCGAGCAGCCGCTCCGTATTGCGCTCCACCCGGCATTCGCGGCTCGACCAGCTCTCGCGCGAGACCGCAGAGGCGAGCGCCGCGACGTGGAAGTAGTCCTCCACGTCCACGGTGAAGGCGTTGACGGGGCGCTTCGGATTCACGGCAGGGCTCGGGTGCAGGGGTCGATCCACCGCGGCACTGTAGCCGAAAGGCTTCAGGGGTGCTGTGCGGTGTACCCCGGAAACGAGAACGGCCCCCGGTGGGGCCGTTCTCGTGACACGGAAGGTGTCCGGACGTGAAGGCGGGATCAGCTCCGGCGTGCCGCGCGACGGCGGCGACCGGCGAAGACCGCAAAGCCGAGGAGGCCGGCGCCGAAGAGCGCCAGTGTGCCCGGCTCGGGGACGGTGCCCGGCGGAGTGAAGGTTCCATCGATGCAGTCGGTCCCGTCTGTGCAACTGGGTGACGTGCCGAACAGGAACTGCACGTTGGACACCGACGGCACCGAAGTCACCGATGACATCGGCCACAAGAAATTGAACGTCGCCGGACCTTCGAGGTAGGGGTTGTGCTGTGCGTTCGACAGTCCCCCTTTCTTACCGCCAAAGGTGCTTACCTCGGTATTGATCGTATCATTCACGATGCCGTAGGGGTGGTAACCTTGCCCGGCAACCATCGTAATTGAATCTCCCGCGACGGAGGCCGACCAGTAGCTCGCGGACTGAATGCCCGAGGTGCTGTCCGTGCAGCTGCTGTCGCCACAGGTAACGACCGCCGTCCCGGCGGTCGCCAACAGCATGGCGGACCCATCATTCGAAGCGGTGAAATTGAACCCGTCCAGTATCGAGGAGATGCTCGTGATGTTCCCGGTATTGTTGAGCGTCAAACCGAGGTAGCCGGGTCCAAAAGAGAAGATGGCAGTCGCTTGCTGAGTGCTATTGCCATTCGATCCGGTACTGAAGGTCATCGTCGTAATCGGACCCGCACTCGCGACGCCGGCCAGGGCTATGCTCGCGAGAACTGCCAACAGGGATAGCGTAGTGCGCTTGAACGAGTATGTCATTGCTGCTCCGGTCAACCGGTCATATCGCGTACGGCTCCGCAGGTTGTCTGGAATCAAGCAAGATCGATGCCAAGGCAGAGCGCCAAAAATAGCATTTGATAAATCAATGTCTTATGCGCATTGAGCGAGAACCGGCTCCGCGTTCACCGCCGGCATGTAATATTTTTCGACGGTCGGTATCCGATTTGACATACGTTCTGCAGAGGGATCCTTCAGCCCGATCCGCCTGCCACCGGACCGCCAGAGTCCGGACTCGCGGGCGGGATCAACCGACGCGGCTCGCCGACGACGCATACCCAACCTGCGGACCCGTGGAACAGTCCTCGGAGCACCGGCTCGGGGCGGCGCTGGAGGAGCGAAAGTTCGCGGTCCATTACCGCGCGCGGGTCGCGAATAAGGGGGTGTCGAGCAATGGCTCGACCCGGTGCCTATCGCGTATTCAGGAGCTACGACGGTGAGCTTTGTTCGCACACCCTATATCATCGCGCGGATTGGACTGCCGCTCGGCGGGGCGAGGGCATTGAACGGCATGCCGCTGCGTGTCATCGGGTGCGGGGGTATCCACCGCGGCACTGTAGCGGAAACGTTTCGGGGTTGCCGTGAGGTGTACCCCGGAAACGAGAACGGCCCCCGAAGAGGCCGTTCTCGAGACACCGGTGAATCGATGTCGATGGCGAAACGATCAGCGCTGCGGGGAACGCCGGCGGCGCAAGACGAAGGCGAAGCCGAGCAGTCCCGCACCGAAGAGCGCCAGCGTGCCGGGCTCCGGTACCGTCGTGGCGGACATCACCAGAATGTTATTGGTAGAGTCGGTCGTGCCGCCCATGCAGGACGAATTATTCGCACACGGCACGGTCACGATGTAGGCGGAATACGGGGTCATATTCAGGCCGCTCACCATGACCGTCGCGTTGTTCGACGAGCCGAGGCCCGAATCCAGGTTGCTGCAGCCCGAATACATGCCGTTGCTCATCGAGCAGCCCCAGACCGCCAAGATTCGCCGGTCTGCGCCGAGCCGATTTCCAGGCCGCTCAGGTACTCGTGCGGCGTATTGACCAGTAACCATCCCCCGGCAAAGCCGGGGGCTTTCGAAATGTGAGCCGCTCAAAGCGGCTGCGGAATGGGGCCGCAGACGCGACCCCACCCTGTCGGGCCGCAGCTCTTGCAGACTGCAGTCCGGTTGATCCACCGGTCGCCGGAATGACGCAGCTCGCATCACTCCGCCTGACCTCGACTCAACCATCACGACGCATTTGCGCACTCGCTCGTGGAGCGGATCGTTCCAGTTGAGCATGCACCCGGTGAAGGCCCCGTTGCACCGGCTGGACAGCGCACTCGCGCGCCGGCGGTGAGGACGGCCGATCCAGGGCGAGTACCTGGTATAGCGGCCGCTGGTAGGCGAGCAGGCCGACGCCGATCA
>JAJZZR010000012.1 GCA_021797465.1 Pseudomonadota bacterium
GCGAGAGTCCGCTGTCCGCCCTGGCTGCGGCAATCGAATCGGCCTTGGCCGTGGCTGCCGCACAGACCTGAACTCGAGGAGAGGACGTGGACGGTTATCTTGACGAACGTGAACGATGGGAGGCGCTCCTGTTCTGGCTGCGCGCGAACGGGCCGGCCATTCTGGCGGGCATCGCGATCGCGGCGTTGGGGTATGCCGGCCTGCGCTGGTGGCAGGGCCGCGTCAACGGGCGCGACATGGCTGCCAGCGTGCTGTACGAGCGTATGGAGAGCGCCTTCTCGAGGGGGGATCACCTGGCTGCGTTCGCCGCCGCCGGGCGCCTGGAGCGCGATTACGGCGCAACCCCCTATGCTGATCAGGCGCGGCTCGCCTCGGCGGCCTCATTCGTGCAGACAGGGCACCTGAAGCGGGCCGCTGCCGAGCTGGCCATGGTGATGAATCATGCGCACGATCCGATTCTGGGCCTGATCGCCCGCGTGCGCCTGGCACGCGTGCAGATCGCGCTGCATCAGCCGCAGGAGGCGCTCGACACGCTCGATGCGGTCAACCCCGGCGCCTTTGCGCCGCGCTATGACATGGTGCGAGGGGATGCATACTATGCCATGGGCAAGAAGAGCGAGGCGCTCGCGCAATACCGATTGGCGCGTGCCAGCAATTCCGGGGGAGAGATCGACTCGCAGCTGCTCGGACTCGAGATTTCCGAGCTGGCTGCCGACCAGCCCCGTGCGCAGTCCTCGGCGCATCAGACCCGTCCGAACCCGCCGGTCTCTCGGCCGGGTACCCACTAGCCACCGGAACCGATACGCAGCGCGATGAGACTCTTGCACACGAATATCAAGCGATTGATGCGAACCTGCGCGGCGGCGCTCCTGGCCGTCGGCCTTCTGGCCGCCTGCTCGCACAAGCAGATCGATCAGCCCGCCAAGCTCGCGCCCATCAAGTCGACCCTGCGGGTCCACACGATCTGGACGGCGTCGGTCGGGGGCTTCCATCCCTTCGGCTTGTGGGAAGGCCAGACGGCCGAGCTGTTGCTCGGCCTCGGGCTGACCGCACACGGCAATCGGCTGTTTGCCGCGGGCCACGACGGATCGGTCGCCGCCTTCAATCTGCGGTCCGGCCGAGAGCTATGGCACGTCGATGCGCATGCGCCGCTCGGCGGTGGACCGGCCGTGCACGGCAATCTGCTGGTGGTCGGAGCGACCAACGGTCAAGTGATTGCCTTCGATGCCGCCGATGGCAAGCGGCTCTGGGGGGTGCGCCTGACGGCCGCCGTGATTTCCGCACCCGCCGTATCGGCCCATTTGGTCGCCGTACGCACTATTGACGGCATCCTGCATGCCCTGTCGTCCAAGAACGGACACGAGCTGTGGGAGAAGCCGCAAGACATTCCCTCGCTGACCTTGCGCGGCGCAGCGGTGCCGGTCATTACCCATGGCTTGGTCGTCAGCGGCTTCCCCAACGGCAAGGTGCTCGCGGTGAATGCGACGGACGGCTCGACGAGATGGCTGGCGACGGTCTCCAACCCTACCGGCCGCACCGCTATCGCCCGGCTCGCCGACCTCGATGGCCCGGTGGCCGTCGCCGGCAAGAACGTGTACGCGGTGGGCTATCACGGCACGGTCGACATGCTGTCCCTCAAGAACGGCCATCCCTGGTGGACACACAAGGCGTCTAGTTTCCGGGGGGTGACGCTCGGCCAGCATGCGGTGTACATCTCGACGGCCGACGGGGCGGTCGAGGCGCTGAACCGCAAAAACGGCGCGCTCATCTGGCGTCAGGCCGCGCTGCGCTATCGGGCGGTGACCCAACCGGCGGTCAGCGGCGATGGCGTGATCGTGGCGGACTACCAGGGTTATGTCAGTTGGATGAACAAGCGGACGGGCGCGTTCGAGGCACGGCGGGGGACGGGGGGCGTGCGGGTGTCGAATCCACCGGTGGTCGTCGGCAACGAGGTGATCGTGATCAACGACCTCGGCGCGATCACCGCTTTCCGCGTCTCGCCCAAGTAGCCGCGAACGGACGCGGCGCCTCATGCTGCCCGTCGTCGCGCTGGTGGGTCGGCCCAATGTCGGCAAGTCGACCCTGTTCAACGTTCTGACCGGAACGCGCGATGCCATCGTTGCCGACGTACCGGGCCTGACGCGCGATCGTCAGTACGGCTTCGGCCGAGTCGGTCTCGTGCCCTGCGTGGTGGTCGACACCGGCGGGCTCATCGAAAATCCCATGGGGCTCGAGACGCAGATACGCGCGCAGACCGAGCGAGCGGTCGAGGAAGCCGACCGTGTCGTGTTCGTGGTCGATGCGCGCTCCGGACTGACGCCGCAGGATCAATTCGTCGCGCGCGCGCTGCGCCGCGCCGGCAAGCCCGTGACCGTCGCGCTGAACAAGAGCGAGGGACTGGATGCCGAGGTGGCCGCCGCCGAGTTTCATTCGCTCGGATTCGGCGAGCCGATCGGGATTTCGGCCAGCCACAGCCAGGGGTGTGACGAACTGATGGCGGCCGTGCTGCGCGACGTCCCTGCCGCGTCTGCCGGTCAAGAGGCAGACGATGCGGTGCGCATCGCCGTCATCGGTCGTCCGAATGTCGGCAAGTCGACGCTGGTCAATCGGCTGATCGGCGAGGAACGCGTGATCGCGAGCGACCAGCCCGGCACCACGCGCGACAGCATCCTCGTGCCGTTCGAGCGTGACGGCCGCCGGTTCACGTTGATTGATACGGCGGGCGTGCGGCGCCGGGCGCGAGTCGAGGATACGATCGAGCGGGCGAGCGTCGCGAAGACGCTGCAGGCGATCGACGAGGCTCACGTCGTCATTCTGGTGCTCGATGCGCACGAGACGGTGGCCGAACAGGACGCGAGCGTGCTCGGCATCGCCCTCGAGCGCGGCCGCGCGCTGATCATCGCAGTCAACAAGTGGGACGGCATCGCCGACGAGCAGCGCGAGGCGATCCGCGACCAGCTTGACCTGAGGCTCGATTTCGTGCCGTTCGCGCCGGTGCACTTCATTTCGGCCCGGCACGGCACCGGCGTGGGCGAGCTCGTCCACGCGACGGTGCGCGCCTATGAGGCCGCGATGCGGGAGATGCCGACCCGTGAGCTGACACGTGCGCTCGAGCACGCCATTACCATGCACCAGCCGCCCCTGGTCCGGGGCCGGCGCATCAAGCTGCGCTACGCGCACCAGGGAGGGCGAAATCCGCCGCGGGTGGTGATCCACGGGAATCAGACCGCTTCGGTGCCCGGCGCGTATACACGCTATCTCACCAACGTGTTCCGCAAGACGTTCGATCTGTTCGCCACCCCCGTGGTCATCGAGTACCGTACGGACCAGAATCCATACGATAGACGGACCGGCGGAAAACGCTCCGGGCGGCCGCGGCGCGGCCGCGAGCGGCGATGAGCCGCGCTGCGGCGGAGCGGGTCAGAACGCGTTGTGACCCGTCAGCTCGCGTCCGACCGACAGCTGGTGGATGGTCTCGGTGCCCTCGTAGGTGATGACGCTCTCGAGGTTCAGCATGTGGCGGATCGGCACGTACTCGGCGCTGATGCCCGCCCCGCCGAGAAGATCGCGGCTCTCACGCGCCACCTCGAGCGCCGCGCGGCAGTTGTTCCACTTGGCGAGCGACACCTGTACGGGCTGCAGCGTGCCGCGATCCTTCAGGCGGCCGAGCTCGAGCGCCAGCAGTTGAGCGCCGGTGATCCGGCGGGCCATCTCGGCCAGGCGGATCTGCACGGCCTGATTCTGGGTCAGCGGCCGGCCGAACAGCGCACGACCGCCGGCGTACTCGAGCACCTGCGCCAGGCAGGCCTGCGCGGCCCCGACCACGCCCCAGGCGATGCCGTAGCGGGCTTGCGTCAGGCACGACAACGGCCCCCTCAGGCCCGTCACGCCGGGCAGCACGTTCTGTGGGGGAACCAGCACATCATCGAAGAACAACGCCGAAGTGATCGAGGCGCGCAGCGAGAATTTGCGCTCGATGAGCTGGGTGGTGAACCCCGGCATGTTCTTCTCGAGGAGAAATCCGCGGATACCGTCGTCGGTCTGCGCCCACACCACGGCCACGTCGGCGATCGATCCGTTGGTGATCCACATCTTCGAGCCGTTTAAAACCCAATCGCGGCCGCGCTGGCGGGCGTGGGTCTTCATGTTGGCCGGATCGGAGCCGCCGTGCGGCTCGGTCAGACCGAAGCAGCCGATGAGCTCGCCGCGCGCCATGGCGGGCAGGTATCGCTCCTTCTGCTCCGGGGAGCCGTATGCGTGGAGCGGATACATGCACAGCGACGACTGCACCGATACGAAGCTGCGGATGCCCGAGTCGCCGCGTTCCAGCTCCTGGCAGATGAGGCCATAGCAGATCGCATTCAACCCGGCGCAGCCGTACCCGCTCAGCGACGAGCCGAGCAGGCCGAGCGAGGCGAGCTCGGGCACGATCTCGCGTGGAAAGCGGTGTGATTCGAAGCATTCACGGATGATGGGCAGTACGCGTGCCTCGACGAGGCGGTGCACGGAGTCCTGCACCATGCGCTCTTCGTCGGTGAGCGAGGCGCGCAGATCGTAGAGGTCCAGAGGATCGAGCGTTTGGGTCGACACGCGAATCCACTCCCAAAAATAGTCGAGCGGCCCGGTGCGCGGGCCGCGACGAAGCGCGCGATCATACCCTACTCTCCGGTAGGTTCGCCTGCGTGGTCGATCGGGCGGTGGAGTGGGCGCTTATCGGATCAATACGTTGCGCGCGCGGACTTGCCGTTTCGGCCAAAGTCCCCGACAGTATCGGTCATGATGGCACGTCACTGTCCGGCCTTGTTCGTGAGTGCGCCGGCCTCGGGCCAGGGCAAAACGATGGTGACCGCCGCACTGGCGCGCTTTCACAGCGCCCGTGGCCGGCGGGTCCGGGTCTTCAAAGTGGGTCCCGACTTCCTGGATCCCACCATCCTGCGATGTTCCGTCGGCGCGCCGGTCTATCAGCTCGACGGGTGGATGGGGGGCGAGGCGCATTGCCGCCGGCTGCTGTACGAGGCGGCCGAGCGGGTCGACCTGATCCTGCTCGAAGGTGTCATGGGGCTGCACGATGGCGCACCGAGCAACGCCGAGCTCGCCCGCAGTCTCGGTGTCCCGGTCGTGGCGGTCATCGACGGCGAGGCCATGGCGCAGACCTTCGGAGCCGTGGCCCTGGGTCTGGCGACTTACCGCCCGGAGGTGCCGTGGTACGGGGTGCTCGGCAATCGAGTGGCCGGCGCCCGTCATGCGCAGCTCCTGCGCGAGGGCATGCCGAGCGGGATGCGCTTCCTCGGCGCGCTGCCGCGCGAGGACGAATGTGAGCTTCCGGACCGGCACCTCGGCCTGGTGCAGGCCGAGGAGGTCGACGATCTCGATGAGCGGTTGACGCGCGCTGCGGCTCTGATCGAAGCCACGGCGCTCGCCGCCCTGCCGCCGGCGATCGAGTTTCCGGCGGTGGAGCGCGCGGCGCTGACGCCGATACTCGCGGGAGTGCGCATCGGTATCGCGCGCGACCGTGCCTTCTCGTTCATTTATCAGGCCAACATCGATCTGCTCGAGGCGCTGGGCGCGCGGCTCGAATTCTTCTCCCCGCTCACCGACCCGATGCTGCCTCCCGTGGACAGCGTATACCTGCCGGGCGGCTATCCGGAGCTGCATCTCGATGCACTGACGGCCAACCGCGCCTTCGCCGCCTCGCTCCTGCGCCACGCTCAGGCGGACAAGCCGCTCTACGCCGAGTGCGGTGGGCTGCTTTATCTGCTCGAGTCGGTGACCGACATGCGCGGCAGGCGCGCCATCATGAGCGGTATCCTGCCCGGCAATGCGCTGATGCACGCGCGCCTGAAAGGCCTCGGTTATCAATCCGCGCCCATGCCCGGCGGGGTGCTGCGCGGACATACCTTCCACCATTCGACCATCGAGACGACTCTGCCGCCGGCGGCGCACGCCGAGCGGCGGCAAGACGGCGCCCCGGGAGAGGCCATCTACGTGCACAGGCGGGTGGTGGCGAGCTATTTTCACGCCTACTTCCCCTCCAACCCCATCGCCGCCGCCCGGCTGTTTCAGCCGCACCCGGCGATGCGATCGGCGGAGGAGGCTCCCGAGCCGTCCGCCGTCTGATCGGGGGAGAGTCCCGGAACGAGAGTGCGCACGCATGTCGGCCACGGTCATTGGTCCGGATGGACGGCGGCGATGCGCCTGGTGCATCGCGACCCCGCAATACCGGGCCTATCACGATACGGAATGGGGCTTCCCGGTCGTCGATGACCGCAGGCTGTTCGAGAAGCTGAGTCTCGAAGGTTTCCAGTCGGGGCTGAGCTGGCGGACCATTCTCGAGAAGCGCGCTCGCTTGCGCGCCGTCTTTCACCAGTTCGACATCGAGCGGATCGCCCGCTTCACCGCCCGGGATGTCACTCGGCTGCTCGGGGATGCCGGTATCGTTCGGCACCGAGGCAAGATCGAGGCGGTGATCCACAACGCGCGGCGGGCGCGGGAGCTCATCGGCCAGGAGGGGTCGTTCGCGGCGTTCGTGTGGCGGTACGCGCCGCGCACCGCCGAGCTCAGGCGCTCCCCGCCGGCGTCCACATCGGCCGAGTCGCTCGCGCTGTCGAGGGATCTGAAGAAGCTGGGCTGGCGGTTCGTGGGGCCGACCACGGTGTACGCTTTCATGCAGGCCATGGGCCTGGTCAATGATCACGCCGAAGCCTGCGTGGTCCGGGCGCAGGCCGAGCGCGCACGCCGCGGATTCAGTCGGCCACGCCGCTAGGCCGCTGCAACAGGCCGGTTCGTGTCCCGGTGCTCGAGCCAGCCAGGCACTGGCGCGCACACTCTCTCGATCGCACGCCGGAGGGGCGTGACGCGTGCGCGCCGCCGGCGGCGCGTATCAGCGGCTTTCGGGCTGAATACCGGGACATCCTGCTCGAGCGGCGCATCGTCTATGTGTGCGGGATGTCATTCGACGACAGCAATATGTCCGCTTCGCTGGCCGCGGTACGGTGCCATGCGCGCGACGGGCATGGACGAGAACATGCCCCTCATGCGGCACGGCACGGAACAGAGCTGGAGCGAGAGTTTGGTGAAGCTTGGCGGTAGCGCCGCGCGGCGTTGCCGGCTGTCAGTCGCGCGCCGCCCGTTGGTCTCGGGGCAGGCGCGGGGATTTCAACAGATGCGCGTCGACCGCGAGGCGGCCGGATTTACGCCGCGGCTGGCGCGCTTTCGATATGCGCGCCGTTCTCCCCGAAGAGGGATGCCGCGGCGCGGATGGCGCGTATGATGGTTGGCGCCATAACCAGCTGGCGCGCAGTTCCGGGCGCGCGGCGTTACGACGGAGGTCACACACCTCCATAGCGGACCGGATGGGCCGGCCGTTGCGGCGAACTCGACGGGCTGCGGCGCGGGCGTGCAGCTCGTGTAACTGGAGCAGCGGCGCGGCTGAACGACCGCTGAATGCGGGGCCATCCGCCGGCGCTCGATGACAATTGCATGACGTGCGCGTGAGGTTTCCTCGAGGACGCACGAGTCCGGCTCGCTTGATTGCCCCGCCGGTTTTGCTAAGGTGCGTACCGACATCAGCGCCGCGATGTTCGCGGTAAAGGGTCGCGCGGCCGGTGCGCAGGAGCAAGCGATACATGACGACGAAACACTACATGCTGGCGTCCGACTTCGACCAGACGCTCAGTTTCAACGATTCCGGGCACGTCCTCGCGGAGCTGCTCGGTGTCAGTGATTTCCAGCAGAAAGTCGCCGGTCTGGCGCACAGCAACCTGGTGCAGCAGGGTGGCGAGCTCGCCTACCTGATCCGGCACGATCCGGATTTCCGCGGCGTGCGTCGCGAGCATCTGATCGAGGCGGGGCGGCGCGTGCGCTTGAAGGTTGCGTTGCCGGCGCTGGTGAGCGTTCTGCGCAACGGGGTCGGGGAGAGCCGATTCTCCTTCTTTGTCGTGTCCGCCGCGCCGCGCGAGGTGGTGGTATCGGCGCTCGCCGACGTCGTGCCGGCGGAGCACATCTACGGTACCGAGCTCGAATACGATCCGGTGTCGGGTGAGGTGAGCAGTATCAAGCGCGTGGTGGCCGGTTACGGCAAGGTGGCGGTGATCGACGAGTTGAGCCGGGAGCATGGCATTCACCCGGACCGGATCATCTACGTCGGTGACGGCAATTCCGACGTGCATGTCATGCTGCATGTCAACAATGGCGAGGGCTTCACCATCGCGGTGTCGGAGAACCGACAGCTGGCGCGAATCGCCCGCTGCACCGTTCTCAGTGACAATGCGTGCAGCGTGCTCGTTCCCGTGTTCGATCAGTTGCTGGGCATGCGCATGCCCGAGATCCGTCGTGTGCTCGAGGACAACGGTCTGCGACTGGAGGAATGGGAGAGGGCGCGTACCGACCGTGTGTTGATCCGGGAGACGCCGGCCGCGCCGGTGGCGATGTAAGGTCATGAGCATTTCCCTGGCGGATGTGCTTGGTTGGACCGCGACCGCGGTGTTCGTGGCGTCCTACTTCTTTTCCCGGCCATCGCTGTTGCGCGGCCTGCAGATGGCCGGGGCGGCGCTCTGGATCCTGTACGGAATCCGCATCGCCGCCCTGCCGGTAATCGCCGCCAATGCATTGGTGTTCGCCGCGGCGGCGTGGACGCTGGCGCGAGGCCGGGCGCGCGCCCAACGCGAGGCGCGGACCGGCGCCGTGCCGTAAGAACGCGGCGGCCGGGCTGTACGCGCAAAGGGGAGCGCCCGCGCGGGCTGGAATCAGGCCGAGCGGGTTTCGCTTGCCGGCGGGGTGATTGCCGGTTGCCGGCTCCGGCGCAGCACGCCGAGGGAGTAGGTGAAGTAGTAAGCGATGAACGTGCCGGAAATCGCGAACGTCAGCGCGCTTTCGGGCGGCATCGGCGCGCCGTGCGGATTCGCCGCCGTAGCGGCGGCTAGCCGGTGGTACACGTCCAGATATTCGTAGACGATCCAGACCAGGAACGACACCGTGACCGTCAGGCCGATATACGTGTGCGGAGTGTAGAAGCGGCCCTCGGGGGTGGACTCGAAGCGCGTATGCCTCAGACCGAGGCGGCCGAGCACGGCCCCGCAGGCGCCCCCGGCGAGCAGGGTGGCCAGGGTGCGCGCGTCGGGGCTCGCGAGCAGGATGGTTACGAGGCCGAAGAAGGCAAAGAATGCGACGCGCGCCGTGAGGCGGCGCGGGTGCACGCGCTGGCGGCCGAAAGCTCGCCGCACGCGCAGGTAGACACGCACGCCGATCAGCGCCGCGACGAGAATCAGTACGATGACGTTCGCATGCATGCTGGTCTTGCAATCCTGCTGGGTCGAATGCTCAGCATGGCCCGCGCGGACGGGGATCATTGCCCGCAATGAATACGCGTCGCCCGCGTGCCGCGGGAATACCCGCCCCGGGGGCTCGCGCAACCCACCGGCGTACGGGCGGCGCCGCGTTGGTTTTCGACATGGGGGATGGCATCGAGCCGCGGGCCGGCAATGATCCGACGGTTATTCCCACTCGATCGTCGCAGGCGGCTTGCCGCTGACGTCGTAAACGACGCGCGAGATCCCATCGATCTCGTTGACGATCCGCCGGGAGACCACGTCGAGGAAGTCATAGGGCAGTCGCGCCCAGTGCGCGGTCATGAAGTCGACGGTCTCGACGGCGCGCAGCGCGACGACGTAATCGTAACGGCGGCCGTCGCCCATGACGCCGACCGAGCGTACGGGCAGGAATACCGCGAACGCCTGGCTGGTCCGATCGTACAAATCGTGGCGGCGCAACTCCTCGATGAAGATCGCGTCCGCCCGGCGCAGCAGGTCGGCGTATTCCTTGCGCACTTCACCGAGGATGCGTACGCCGAGGCCGGGTCCGGGAAACGGGTGGCGGTAGACCATGTCGCGCGGCAACCCGAGTTCGACGCCCAGCCGGCGCACCTCGTCCTTGAACAGCTCGCGCAACGGCTCGATCAACTCGAGGTGCATCGTCTCGGGCAATCCGCCGACGTTGTGATGCGACTTGATGACGTGGGCTTTGCCGGTGTGCGCCCCGGCCGATTCGATGACGTCGGGGTAGATGGTGCCTTGGGCGAGGAAGCCCACTCCCGGCAGCGCATGGGCCTGCTCGTCGAAGACCTCGACGAAGGTGCGGCCGATGATTTTGCGCTTGGCTTCGGGGTCGGTGATGCCGGCGAGCGCGGCGAGGAAGCGCTGCTCGGCATCCACGCGGATCACCCGCACGCCGAGGTGCTCGGCGAAGGTGCTCATCACCTGATCGCCCTCGCCCAGGCGCAGCAGGCCGTGATCGACGAAGACGCAGACCAGCTGCTCGCCTATGGCGCGATGCAGGAGTGCCGCGACCACGGAGGAGTCAACGCCTCCGGAGAGTCCGAGCAGCACCTTGCGCGCACCGACGCGCGCGCGCACGCGTTCGATCGCGTCCTCGATGATATTGCCCGTGCTCCATCGGGCCGCGCAGCCGCAGATCTCCCGCACGAAGCGTTCGAGCAGACGCGTGCCCTGCGTCGTGTGCGTCACCTCGGGATGAAACTGCACGCCGTAGAAATGCCGCTGTTCGTCGCACATCGCCGCATACGGGATCGAGCCCGTGGTTGCGCAGCCGATGAACCCTGCCGGCAGGGTTCCCACGCGATCGCCATGACTCATCCACACATCGAGCAGCGCGCGGCCGCGCGCGTCGCGCCGGTCCTCCAGGTCATCGAGCAGCCGGCACGGAGCGGTGAGCGTCACTTGCGCGTACCCGAACTCCCGTTCGGCGGATCCGATCACCCGTCCGCCGAGCTGTGCGGCCATGGTCTGCATGCCGTAACAGATGCCGAGCACGGGCACGCGGAGCTGGAAGACCGCCGCCGGGGCTTGGGGGGCGCCGGCGCCGATGACCGATTCGGGGCCGCCGGAGAGGATCACGCCACGCGGCTTGAACCCGCGAACGCCAGCATCCGTGATGTCCCAGGGATGGATCTCGCAATAGACGCCGAGCTGGCGCACGCGGCGTGCGATGAGCTGGGTGTACTGGGCGCCGAAGTCGAGTATCAGGATGCGGTCGGTGTGGATGTCCGCGTGCGGCGCCTGGGCCGAAGTCGGGCTGGTCATACGCGGCCGATCAGGACACCCGATAGTTGGGCGCTTCCTTGGTGATACTGACGTCGTGCACGTGGCTCTCGCGGATGCCGGCCGCGGTTACCCGCACGAATACCGGTCGCGTGCGCATTTCCGTGATGTTGTGACTGCCCGTATAGCCCATGGCCGCCCGCAGTCCGCCGGCCAGCTGCTGCAGGATCGCGACCAGGCTGCCTTTGTACGGCACACGGCCTTCGACGCCCTCGGGCACGAGCTTCTCGAGCTCCGTGGCGGCATCCTGGAAATAACGGTCCGCGGAACCATGGCGCTCGGCCATGGCGCCGAGCGAGCCCATGCCGCGATATGACTTGTAGGAGGCGCCCTGGTAGAGCTCCACATCCCCGGGAGACTCCTCGGTGCCGGCAAACAGGCTGCCGATCATGACCGCGTGCGCGCCCGCGACGATCGCCTTGGCGACGTCGCCCGAAAAACGAATTCCACCGTCGGAGATCAGCGTCACGCCGCTGTCCTGCACTGCTTCGGCTATGTTGGATACCGCCGAAATCTGCGGGACCCCCACACCGGCGACGATGCGCGTCGTGCAGATGGATCCCGGACCGATGCCGACCTTGACGGCGTCGGCCCCGGCGCCGACCAACGCGCGCGCCGCCTCGGCGGTGGCGATGTTGCCGGCGATCACCTGCTGATCCGCCCAGCGCTTCTTGATGCGCTCCACCGTGGCGATCACTCCGCGGGAGTGGCCGTGAGCGGTGTCGACCACCACCACGTCCACGCCGGATTCCCGCAAGGCGGCCACACGATCGAGGGTGTCGGCGGTCGTGCCGACGGCGGCGCCCACGCGCAACCGGCCGCTTTCATCCTTGCAGGCGCGCGGGAATTCCCGCGCCTTCTGGAT
>JAJZZR010000514.1 GCA_021797465.1 Pseudomonadota bacterium
GTACGGCTCTATGACGGCACAAAGATCCTGCCAGGGCATCCCCTTATCCCTATCCGCCAGGAATCGTGCGCGATGGGTCGGTTTGCGGTAGGTCGCGAAGGGGCTGGTGGCTAAGGTGAGCTGGCCCATGGATTTTACCTCTTTGAACTCGCGCCATTGTCCCATAACGGCTTGTATGTCGGGACTAAATCAGAGTTGCCCTAGCAATATTATCTCCGCAGCCGCTTTATCGATTATTTCGCGAACGACCCGCTCAGGCGGTCGTACGAATCCGGGCATTTCAGTGCGAGCAGGGCACCGCGATCGACGGCCGCGAAGAGGTCGATCTCTGCTCGCTCGCGAATGCGAGCCTCGAGGTCCCCCACATCGCGCGCCCGAGTCCCGTGCGTTCTCAGCTCCGCAGTTCGCGCAGGTAGTCCTCGAAGAAACCGAGTCCGGGCTGTACTGGCGTTCCAACCAGAAGAGCTCGATCGAGGAACCCGTTGAACTCCTCGCAGGAGGTCTCCGCAACGAGCAGGCACGCGTGACACGCAGCTCCATTCGCCGGTTCAGAGCGTGCATGTACCCCTTCAATACAAAGCGGATCCGACGAGCACCATGTCATCGACGTGAGCGCATCCTCAAAGATTCGTACGATGTTCGCGCTTTCACCTTGCCGCGCTAGGCCCCCGAGGGTGCCGTCAGCATCAGGCGACGACGTGAAGACAAGCAATCCAGCCATGTCCCAGGCGGGGGCCACATCGACGTAAAGACGCTCGCGAAGCGAAGCACTGCTATACCCGCAGCTGAGCGATAGCTGTCGGATGAGGGCGTGTGCGAGGCTGTGAATGAGCAATAACCTCGGAGTAACTGTCTTCGGTGGGGCACCCGGGCGGCCCCGTTCTTGCCACGCCTTCTCGTACGCCTTGCGGAGCATAGTCACACGATCAATGACGGCCGTCTTCTTCTCCCAACTCTGTACACGGTCGAGGCAGAGTTGAACAAAGATACCTTCGCCGCGATTCTCGACCGCGGGAAGCCATGGCAGTCGATTCAGCGAGATCTTCGCGACGCGGTCGTCGTCGCCCGTGCTCGGGGGGAACACGCGAGTGAAGCCCCGCAGAGCCCTTACCTCCCGCAGACGGGTCGCGCGGGTGACGGACTGGAGCCAACTAGCAAGCTCGGGCGGGGCAGAGGCTGGTCTGATCTCGAACTCGGTGTTCTCACCGAACGGCTGCGTATGCTGCACAAACTGCTGGTACTCCTCCCATCGAAGGTTTCGGTCCGGCGAGCGAAGGCGCGCGATCCGATCATCAATGACGGCGACAAGTTCATTCTCGGGCCTGCCGGTGATCTCGGCAAGCCGCATCGCCTGAACAAGCAGCTTTCGCGATACCTGGTCGGGCGCCCGCTCAAGCATTGCCCAACGCATGCCTATCTTCTTTTGGAGTTCGTCAGACCACGGCGGAATATCGAGCGCCGACTCCACGACGGAAAAGTATAGATTGGAGGCCCCGCGTTGAACGACACGCGGGTCGGCCGTGCATTGTTCGTCGGCATCTGTACCGAGCCACGGCCGCCGGCCCCGACACTGCCCCGGGATCGCGTCGGGCCCAAAGCAGCCCTCCATGGATCGTGAAGCGCCGCAGCCAAGGCACGAGAGAATCAAGCCTGCCAAGCCCGCGGTAGCGCTGCCCTCCAGCTTCAGTTCCTTCCGGCAACCGGGAAGCGGACACTTCTCGTCGTGCTTGACCCACCAGTCCCAAGGAAACTCTTCGAGGTGCCCGTGTTCGCAGATGACGATAAAGCGAACCGGCACCACATGGATGCGATTGCGCCCACCCGCCTTCTCCGAGCAGTCTGCGCAATAGAGCGCGGGATCGCCTGCATCTTCGCTCCAGAACCGTGACTGGCGGATAAGATGGCATTGCGGGCACTGGAGCCAGCGCGGGAAGCGAACGCCAACCAGCTTTCCCGCGTTGTTGCGATATACGCCAGGCGCCACCTGGGGCGCAACCGGTGGCAGCCGAAACCCATCGACACCGAGCTGCTTCTGCAGACGCGGCTCGTAGACTGTCTGCGGGTTGCCTAGCCCAGGGGGAGCGGCCCAGCGATCCCATTCCTCGAGGCCAGCAGCGACGACCGAAATGCCCGCGCCGCCGTACCCACCGGCGCGAAAATCGACGATCGAGCCTGGTCCATGACTCGTTATAATTTGACTACGGCGGACATCACCCAGCTCGTTGCGCATCTTTAGGCTCCTTCCGTCTTCAGGACATTCCGCAATACGAAGGGCGCACCAGGCTCCACTTCCCGCATCGAGTTCGGAGTTGGCCATAGTGCCCGCCGCGCGCCTTCGGCGTCGAGATCGGGATCACCGTCCACCATGGCGGCGAATTGTTCCGCTGACATGAGCAGACTGGTCCTTCTATTGTAGTCGTCCCAGTAGGTCTGCAAGTCGGGGCGACTCGCCCACTGATCGATCAGCCGCTGCAGCTTCCGCGAAACAATGGCGCGCTCTGCTGAATCGACTCGTGTGACGCGCGCCTCGATCGTCGACGCAATGCGCTCGGCATCTGCTCGCCGGATGTCGTCGAGAGCCGGTTGGCGATCCATTCCAGGTACGAGGTGGCGCACCAACGCTACGAGGACGGCGTGAAGAGCCTTATCCTGAGCTCGGGACGCGAAGGGCGTTACGCTAGTCGCCTCGACGTCCCGATAGAGACAACGATGCCAGGTCTCGAAGGTCTCGAAGTGAGATCGATCTCGAGCACGCATGCTGTTGTACATCGTGATGACGACGCCGGGAACATCACCGCGACCCACGCGGCTCGTCGCTTGGATGTACTCTGAGAGTGTCTTTGGCTGCGCATTCACCACCATAAGTCCCAGCCGGGGGATATCCATCCCGACCGAGATCATGTTAGAAGCGACCAGGAGGTCGACGGCCTCTGGATCGCCTGCAGGCTTGTTAAGTCTGTCCAGCATGTCGCGGATCTCATAGGACCGAACACGGCTCGTGAGTTCGGCGGGAGCCTCAAGGTTACGTCGTTGCTCTCCACGTCGCGCAACGAACTGCCGGATCGAAACGGGAACGTCGTCTTGCATGAGCACCAGTGCGCGTCCAAGTTCCCGCCACGAGTTGAAGTAGGCGACAAGCGTCCAGTAGTGATCCCGCTCTTGTGGCGAGGCACCGGGCGCCGTGGCTGCTTGCAGAAGGGATGCGACGAGCGCTTGCAACATATACGTGGCCGATCGTCCAGCTGTCGTAAGGCCAACGTAGAGTCGGCCAGGGCTGCCGAGATCAGTCACTGCGAATCCGGAGTTGCCTGCGTCCAGTCCCGGTGCAGGAAACTGGTACGTATCGCGGTCGAAGAGAGCGCGAATCTGTTCTTCAGCACGACGAATCGTAGCAGTCGACCCGATCACCTTCGGGCGTACCAAATCTGTGCGGCACAATTCGTCAATCGCTACCTCGTACAGCCCCACCATAGAACCGAGCGGGCCTGAGATCAAATGTAGCTCGTCCTGAATAATCAAGTCTGGCGGAGAATGCGGGGTGCCGTGCCCGAAGATCACGCCTGTCTCAAGCTTCCGGACGATCTGTGCAAATTTGTCGACGGTACCGATAACCAGTGATGGTGTATGACGATATATTTCCTCGTCGATCGTCCATACCGGCAACCGTGTACCACTCTGCGCCAGATCGCAGCTCACCGGCTGCGAGGTACACTCGACAATAGACTCTCGGCGCGAGAGCTTCCAGCTCAGCTTTGAGCCACAACACGGACACGTCGTAAGCTGCTCGGGCGTGCTGGGATCGCCCGGCGATCGGTTGACAGCGTCCTGAAGAGTCAGTGGCGTGGTGGCAGCACCAACCCAGAGGCCGATACCGATCGGAGCTTTGCCCAGGTCAGGAAGTCCATCCGCCTTAGTGGTCGCTCGCCGCCGAAGCAGCTCGCATGCGAAGATCATTGCCGCGGCGCGCTGGAACTGCTGTACCGTCAAGAGCCGAAGCGTATACCGCATAAGGACCGCGACCCCCGCCCCGTCGTCTTTCTTTGTCGCACGAAGCCGCCGCAGCATGATGATGAACGCAGTCAGGGCCAAGTATGCTTCGGTCTTGCCACCACCGGTGGGGAACCAGAGGAGATCCATCGTGTCGCGATCGGCGTTGGTTCTCTCGGCGAGAGACGGGAGCACGAGTAGCTGGAATGCGAGCTGGAATGGTCGCCACCTGAGCGCGACGCCAGCACGGGACCAACTGAACTGAGTCGCCATCGCAGATTGAGCTAATTGAAATGCTGTCCGCACATCCTTATCTGCGCGAATCGTTGCGATCCCATTCGACATTCGTTGGGCACCGCGTTGACATAGGTCGATGTGCTTTCGTGCCTGCTCTTGGAGTTCCGCGGGCAGGTTAGGAATGCGCGCGGTCTCGCGCGTAATCCATTGCTGGTACGCAGAAATCACCCGTTCGAGGCCCGTTATGAGGTCTGCTGAAGATGTTGTTGCGAGCCATCTGGCCTCGAGGGGACGTCGGTCATCATTTGCTTGGTGAAGGGTGTCGAAGACCTGATCCCCGCGGTCGCTCACCCGCGGCACGACCACTGCCGGCACCCAGTCGGTCTTGAGCTTGGTAACTGCGCCATGATCCAGCACTGCGCGTGCGGAGCACGTGTGTCCAACGACGTACTCTTTGACGTCGCGAAAGATGAGCGCCGCCGTGCGGCTGTCGTCATCGGTTTGCGCTCGACGGGACGGTCGGGGGGCGAATCGACAGTTCGCAGTGGGCGCCACGTTGAGACTAACCTGAAAGAAGTGCTGTTCCTCGTCAAATGCCGAGGAGTCTCCTCGCGAACGCTTATTTACAAGGGCCAAAGTGACTGTCTCGATCCCGGCATGCGGTGTCATGAGGGCATATATCTCCATCCCATCGATACCATGATCAGCGAGATCTGTCCTGGTCTCGCCAGCGCGAAGTACGATTTCGAGCGCCGCGCTGAGAGGCACACGTCTCCAGCGCTCGTGGGCCCGGTCCGGAGGAGTACCTTCGATCTCATTGCCTGCATAATCAACGGCGAATCTCTTATAAACGGCGCACGACACTTCCACCTTTATACCCAGGGCTCCATCCTTGCCGTCGCTCTCCACCGCGAACGAGAGACCGGCAGCGGCAGGTTTCAGGGTAGCGTGAAGGGATACACCTACTTCCTCTACCTCAGAGGCCGCATCCTCAGTAATGTTGACCGCAAGCCCCCCGTCTTCGTCCTCTTGCGGTTCGATGTCCACATCACGCGGATAAAGAATTCCGGTGCTGTAGCGCTGAGTCGGTCGGTCGGAAAAAACCTCGTTGGGCGCAAGAGGCCCTACGAGATCCTCTACAAGGCGCGCCAAGAGCTGGTCTCGAAAAAGTGGCTTGCTCATCGCGGACTCCTGCCCCTCTGAAATGAAAAATGGATCACTGGGAACCCTTTGACGACTGGCGCGAGCGCCAGCCCACTCTGATTAAAGGGAGCCTTGATGGTACTCCGCTCGTCTTCCGCCAACCCTACCGTCGCCACCGCGACGAGGTAGAGGTGCGAAATGGCCTGGGCCGGCTTTAGTTTGCGATCCGGATCGATGCGGTGCCAAAGCTCCCGGAGGTCACCTTGGAACGACCTGCTGAGCTGTCCGATGTTGATCACCCGAGTCACACCGTCGTCCTCCTTCTGCTCGAGGCTGACGCGAAGGACATAGTCCTGTTCGGCCATCGCCCACGCTTTAACGGGAACTGTCCGCCCCGTGTGCGCAGCTAAGGTCTGCTGCGTCTTCCAGGAGTTCGACCACGCCAGGTGAGCGAGCTTGTCGACATCCCCGTCCCGGCCGACCTCCAGCTGCGCCTTTCTTTCGCGGCAGAGTCGTCGGTAGATGCGTCCCGAGTCGAGATGGCGTACCTGAGTTGCGGGGTTTTCGGCGGTCACCAACACCTTTCGCGCGCGCGTGGCACCAACGTAGTAGACGCGGCCTTCCTCGAAGACCGTGGCGCTGTCTCTATTTAGCTCCCGGCTTGCTGGGTCTTGGTATGGTGGCACAATGAGGATAACAGTGTCGGCTTCTCGTCCCTTGGAAGCATGAATGGTTCCGAGGATCGGCCCCGTGGAGCCAAGCTCTGAGTAACACAGCTCGATGGGCGGGCGAGCACGGGCGACGATGTTGCGCAGGTGAACAATATCTAGCATATTTGGGCGGCTTGCCGCCGCTAGACGATGGAGCACCGTCCAGCAGGAATCGCGTTCCTCTCCGACGAATGGCCCAGAAGCAAGCGACGCGCGGGACTCCCAGAGCTTGTCGAACTCTTCTCGACCAAGAAGCACTTGCACCGTTCCGCCGAGTAACCAGCCGATCCAAGGCCTCACGACGACGGGCACGTCGGACATGCGAAGGCGATGTTCGATACCGGCCTGCGAACAGTACGATGAGGCAATCAGCACATCGGCTCGCCGTCTAAACAACACGAGCATGGATTCGTCGCGCTTGTGAGTCACGAAGTCGGCAAGGTTCTTATACGACATCATCCCAGCGTCGTTGCCGCAGCTCTCGCGGATCGTCTTCTGCACACGGGCAAGATGTCCGCACGCGCTTTCGGCAAGTTCGATCTCCTTTCGAGTTCGGAGGAACAGATCAACCAATGCCTGATCTTTGACCCGGTGAATGCTATTGAGCGTTCTTTTGAGGAGAGGGCGCGGGCTCTCTGCAGGAAGGCGCTCAAGGAGCGACGGTTCGAACTTGCTGCCATTCGTGCCGTCGGTTGTGAATCCGTAGATTGCCTGCGTGGGATCTGCGAGAATCGTAACCCCGCAAGGTGTGTCTAGACTCTTCAACATTTCCAGGACGAGATCCGCGCGAAGCCCCATGACGTCCTGCGCCTCGTCGATAATGAGATGCTCGAGGCATGCCATGAAATCGATCAGGCCCGCATTCTTGTTCCTGAAGAGTTCGATCGTTCTCTGGATACTCAGGTCGTAGGACCCACCCCCGAGTGACGTCGGGAGAAGCTCATCCTCGAAGCCCCTGCGCAGGCTCCAAGCATGAGAGTCGATGGTCGAGACACAAACGCCACGGGCTCGGTCACCAACTGCCGCATAGGAGACGATACGATCACGAAGCTCGGCGACCGCTGTTCGCGTAAAGCTCACGAGGAGTATCCGTGAAGGCGGAACGGCCTCGTCGACTAGGTAGGCCACGCGTTGACAGGCAACTGCTGATTTCCCAGCACCGGGACCCGCAACGACTAGCTGCCAATTCGTTGGCGCGTCGAGGATTACCTCGAGCTGCTCGAGATCCCAATCAGGTGCGCACGTCTGACCATCGGAGTTAGGGGATGTCACGGCGACCCCCGCCGCTGAGGCTGAGCAGGTGTGTCGGCGCGACGCCGGGTACAGATAGGGGGGTGGGGCGGTCGTATCTTGCCGGATGCGCGCCCATAGCAATCTATTCAGCCAGATTGGGGTCTTGCTTACGGCAAGCGGCTCCTGGTCCGAGCCCTGTGCCTGGATGCGGCTGATGCTTACCTCGATGCGCGAGATACGCTTTCGGCACCCGCTCTCGACGTTGCGGTGGCGGGGGGAGTCCTCGGTGTTCTGGGAGCAATTTTAACTGTGTCCTCACAAAGGGCATACCGAGAATCTGCCGCTGAATTTCGAGCCCCAGTAGCTCGGCAAGAGCGCAGGGGACCGCATTCCCGACCTGCCGCTGAGCGGAGCGTCGCCCCCCCTCGATGACGTAATCGTCTGGGAACGTCTGAAGTCGGCAGAGCTCACGTACCGATAGCAACCGGCTGCGCCAGTGAAAGGGACCAGTCGCAGGGCCGGGCTCGGCCTGAATGGTCCACGACGGCCGATCCTTCGCCAGCTTGAGCAGAAATGACCAGAACCGCGTGCGCCAGCCAAACAGAGGCTCGCCGCCGCCGCCCGGAGTATGCCAAAGGTAGTTCTGCCCTTCGGGAATGCTGGGAAGTAGGTTCGCCCACTTGCCAGTGGGCTCCAGCTCTTCCGGCCAAACAGGTACGTCGAGGTCACCGATCGCATCCCACGACGTGCGGTACGGCTCGAGCCCGTCACCGTCGCCATGCGTCACCGCGAACTCCCTGAAGATCGTGCCGGCCCGGCTCGCGATGATGAAGACGCGTTCGCGCAGCTGCGGTACGCCGTAGCACGCGGCGTTCAAGTGAAGCACGGTCACTTGATAGTTGGTCTTTTTCCGTCGATTGAGCCGTTCGAGGCCCTGCTCAAGAAGACGCAACCCCTCGTCCTTCCCGTTAAAGGTAAGCCCACGCACGTTCTCAAGGAGCATAACACGTGGAAGTGCGGCCTCGACAACGCGCAGGTAGGCATCAAGTGTTGCAGCGCGAGGATCGCCCAGGCGCTTTGAGTCGCCAGCTGACCAATAGCCAGACTTGGAGAACGGTTGGCATGGCGGTCCTCCGGCGAGCAGATCGAGCTCACCCTCCCGCAGACCACCGAGCGCGAGGAGATCGCGCGGGGCGTGCTCGTGAATGTTGCCCGGCGTTGCGAGCCTCCACCCGGGCCTATTGCGCCGAATGGTCGCCCGCGCCTCGTCGTCGATCTCGACGCAGAGTCGCGTCTGGAATCCGGCCGCCTCAAGTCCGAGATCAAGCCCGCCAGCGCCTGTGAACAGCGACAGCACGGTCGGTCCCTTTACCTTGCTTCTCACGCGCGCCCCCTCCTTTTTTGTCTTGCGCGCTTCCTCGATATCAGCCGCTCCGCCACGTTGGACCCAGGTATCGACCTCCGAGATCTTGAACTTCCAGAATCGACCGATTCGGTAGGCGGGAAGACCACGCGGCTCGATCCACGGGTCATTTGTACCCTTAGCCACATCGAGGTGGCGTGCGACCTCCTCAGCTCCGAGCCATGGCTCAGACATCCCTTGCGGCCCCGAACATGTAGACGTCATCATCGCAGCAAACCTCGCTCAAAACAAGCGTCCATCGGTCTGGATCGGTCCAAATCGGCCCACGCCCGACCGTTGCCCTGTCCGTGGCCCAGAATGCGCCATATCCCGAAAACCCGGTAGTTCGGCGCTCCGCAGCGTCGACGGCTTCTAGGTTGTGCGCGTACCCTCCTTGCAGACGAGGCGCCACCTTCCGCGACTGGGCCGCAGAAGCTACCAGCTTCCCGGCCGATGTCGTGGAGATGACCTTGGCGCACACGATTCCGAACCAGGTCGAAGCCGCCTACCGCCCCAAAGATCTGCTTACCAAGCGGGCTGAATTGACGCAAGAGCGGGCGGCGTATCTGAGTTCGGCCACCCAGCCCTGGCGCCGCCAGCGCCGCCGCAGCGGGGGCCTACGAGGCCCGCTGGCGCCTCCTTGGCACCACCCAAGAAATCGCGGAAGAAGCTGGTGCCCAGTCGACCCCTATGGTGGTCCGCCGTTGTAGCAGCTTCCGAAGGCACAATCGTACGAGGCGCGCCCCCATTCAGCAAAAGCATGCTCGGACAGGAATTTGGCCAGAGTGGCCATCGAGCCTGTCCAGCGCAGGGCCGGTATCAGGCCTCAGCATGTGCCGAACCTGAACGACTCACGGGCGACTATCGCCTCGACGCAGACCTTATCCGCAATCCCTAACCACCTGACGTTCGCATAACGCACTGAGGGATATCCCAGCTCTCTGCTATTTTGTCACAAAAATAGACAACGCTGCGTCTCTGGAAACTGCTTTCTTAGCTCAGCATTAAATAAACTTCTCATATACAGCCACCGGCGATCAATCTGACGCCTTTCTGTAATATCCTTTATAAGCTCATTACACAACAATGATAACATTACGCCCTTCAGAAAAAGCAGCACGGAGTACTCATTGATATGATCCTCCACACTCCACTTTTTTAACGCTATCCGTTGCCTCTCAAAAAGTGACACTACGTCCTCAATGTCCTTAAAATCGTTGACTTTCGCGAATCGCGTCAGCTTAATTACTCGCTTCTTCCGTACCTCCAGGTACGCCGCACCGGGACGGTAGTTAACGACATTCCTTAGGCGGGTAGGCCAAATAGCATCCTCAGAGCCAGCGGCTTCTTTTAAACAGCTAAAAATCCGCGACTCTAACAAATTGGCTTCGTCATCTGCGCCATTCGCAAGGCTTTCAAACTCTTTATGGATGAAACGCCAAACAGCCTCATGATAGTTCGAGTTGCGATCCTTTTTCAAATTCACGGTAACTGATGTGGCACTAGTGTCATTCATTTCCACCGTGTACGCACCCGCACCCGGCCCAGCATTAGATGTTGACGCGCGTCTCAGGCGATCGACATCCTCTTTACGAAGGTAGTGCAACGACCTCCCAGTGAGGCGCGAATATGCGAGGGCAAGAAAAAAACACCAGTAGTACACCGTGACAACATTCCAGGCAGGACTACTCCAATCCCTTACCACGATGGAGTCAATGATTTGGCGCCTCTGCTCTTCTGCGTGGTCCATCAGCAAATTCGCCTCAGAGAAAATAACGCCTGCAAGCTCTTGCCGGGAACATGCGATAACAAATTGTCTAGGATCACTCCCGGAAACTACGTACGATCCATTCACGCTCCAATCCGATAACGTCCTGGGCGAACCAAAAAGCACCTTTACATCGTCACGAACTAGATCTAGGGCTTGTTCTCTGATTACTTGCCAAATCGGGCCATTCGGAAACATCACAACAATTCCGACGATATTTTCGTTGTCTTTCTCAAAGCCGCCTTCATTAAATTCAGAAATGCGCTCTTTGATATTTTAGTTTTCCCTCCGGACACAATGGAGGCATAGTCAACTTTTGCAATTGGCCGCACGATTTTTTGGATACTTTCTTTTTTTGCGTCCTTATACTCAGATAGCGAAACCCGCACCACCTCATCAAAAACCTCAAACATTGCCTCAAAGAACGCCGAACGAACGAGCAAAGCCTTATCCTCCAGCTCAGCCTCAAATGCGTTCAAAAAATTTATGATAAGTTGAAACCTGGCCCTCTCGTCCACACTGGCCATGAATCCGGATTTGTAAGCAGGCTCCAGAGCCCTATTAAAGGTAACTCTAGATATTTTCCCCGTAACCGATTTCGACTTACTTAGTCGGCCCACCAAGGGTGATTTTGAGTCAGACGCCAACTTATCAAACAAGGCTCGCATCTCCGTTTCAGATGCACTTTCCAATTCCGCGACCTGCTTTATATCAAGCAATAAAGCCGCCGGAACACCTCGTTGCGTAGTATTTATGTCTATGAATAGCCTTGCTTCTTCCGCTCGAGTTAATCCGGCATAGATTGCAACAGGCACGCGATGGTCGATGTCAAAGCGCACATGGCAGATATGGTACCCCAAGAGCCGATGCTGTCCATCAAGGACCAAGAACGCCTTTTCTTCTCGACTAAAATTTAAGACTTTCGTGCGGGATAGGTACTTTACTTTAGCTCCATCTTGAGCCGAGAGCACAATGTTCGTCGGTATAGAGCCTTTACCCTTCGACAAATACCTAGCAATATCTTCCGCGCGAGACTCATTTAGTGTGCGCTGAAAACCTCGAACTGGATCCTCCTCTCGTCGCGAAACAAAACAGTAATGGAAGAGATCGGAAACTGGAATAGTGGTAAAGAAAAAACGATGGTCATTCTGAGTTAAAGGAAAAGCTGGATACGATGTGTTCAGTTTTGCCATGATTGAAATCTCGCACCCCTATTAGAAAAAAACGGCTGATTCGACGCGCTTAATGAGCGGCCCACTATCGAAAGATGAGAACTGTTTCTACCACGTATCCACCAGAGACACAAGCAGCGCGAAATCTCTGCTATCTGTAAACGGTAGATCGTCAGTGGAAACAATCCGCGCTTGGGAACCAGGATGGAAAAGAGCCTCTGTTAAATTCCGAGTGGGTACGGATCATGGATAAAATACCGCCAGAGAACC
>JAJZZR010000241.1 GCA_021797465.1 Pseudomonadota bacterium
TCTTGTATGAGCGGCTCTCGAGCCAGGCGAAAAACCGCTGAGCGCCGTACCACACGCCCTTGTTCCATTCGCCCTCGCCCTCGATGACCCAGCGACGCTGATCCGCGGGCAGCTCGCGCCATGGCGTATCGAGCGGCACGCCGCGCTTGCGCGCGAACTTCTCCAGATCCTCCTGACATTCGCGATAGGACTGAGTTTGCCACGGCCTGACCGCGCCGCCGCGCAACGTCTTGGCGTCGTCGGGCACCACTAGCCCATAGTCGATGCCGATCACGCGCCCGAATCCGCGACAGGTCTCGCAGGCGCCGAGCGGCGAATTGAACGAGAACAGGCTCGGAGTGGGCTCCTGGTAGGACAGGTCGCACTCGGCGCAATGCAGGCCGCTCGAGTAGCGCCAGATCGCCAGGGTGTTGGGCGGATCGCTCTCGTCGGTCACGCGGATGTTCACCTTGCCGCGCCCCACGCGCAGTGCCGCTTCCAGCGACTCCATGATGCGGCTGCGCTCGGCGCGCGCGGCGCGGAAACGGTCCTGAATGACTTCGAGGACGGTTTCCGGCCCGGGCGCGGTCTTTCGGCGCCGTCCGGCCGGACGCCGGGTTGGTGCGGCCGAGTCGGCCGGACGCTCGATGAAGCGGGTATAGCCCTGCTTCGCCAGCAGGGCGCGGACGTCGCTCTCCTGGAAGTTGGCCGGTACGACGACCGGGAACGTCACCATCAGTCGTGGATCGCCGGCAGCCGCCGCTCGTGCGACGAAATCCGCGTGGATGGTTTCGGCGCTGTCGCGTCGCACCGGCTGGCCGCACCGCCGGCAGTGGAGTGTCGCGGTCCGCGCGAACAACAGCTTCAGATGATCGTTGAGCTCGGTCATCGTGCCGACCGTGGACCGGGAAGTGCGCACCGGGTTGGTCTGATCGATGGCGATCGCCGGCGGGATCCCCGTGATCGCATCGACCTGCGGCTTGTCCATGCGATCGAGGAACTGCCGGGCATAGGGCGAGAACGTCTCGACGTATCGGCGTTGGCCCTCGGCGTAGAGCGTATCGAAGACGAGCGAGGACTTGCCCGAGCCCGAGACACCCGTCACGACGATCAGCTCGTTGAGCGGCAAGTCGAGATCGAGGTTTTTCAGATTGTTCTGGCGTGCGCCGCGTACGCGGATGACGTCTCGAGGAGCGTCGGTCATTCCCTCATCCTGCGACGGTTCAACTTAGGGAGTACCGCGCGTGAATGGCGCACGGTCCTTTTATTATTCTACCGGAAAGCGCATGCAGAGGGCGGTATACGCCCGTCGCCGGGTGCGGGCCCTTCGTACAGCATGCGGCGTTCCCGGGTGCTGTACAAGGGAGGGTGCGGATGACCTCGCTTCGAGATGATGCGGCGGCCTGAGGTGTGACCAGGAGTCGGCCCGGCATGCCGTCTCTGGAGTCCCGTCGGTGCATGCGACCACGAGCCGCCGAGCGCCCCGCCTCGGCCGCGTGTGCGGCCGCTGTTGTTGGAGATGGCGCGAGCGCCCGCCGACGGGCATCATGGCGTCGTGACGTACCATCATCTCCTGCCGCACCCGCGGGTATCGCGCGGCCCTGTCGAGTCGATCACGGCTCGCGTGTTTGCGGCCCGATCCCAGGCTCTGACCCTGCAATTCGCCCTGCGGGGCAATTTGCGTCGCATCCGCATACCGTCTGAAGTGGACGGTGGACGGACCAATGGACTATGGCGGCACACCTGTTTCGAGGCATTCGTTCGCCGTGCGGATGCTCCGGGGTACCTGGAGCTGAACTTCTCACCATCGGGCCGATGGCAGGCGTATCAGTTCACCGCGTATCGTGAAGGCATGACGCCGGCGAACTTGCCGCAACCCGCGTCGATCACCATCGGCCAGCGTGAGCGGGTGGACGCGGTAACCGAGGCCAAAGCCGCGCACGAGGACGCGCTGGTGCTCGAGGCGCTGGTTCATCTGCCCGTCCCCGGTGCGCAGGCCGGAGCGGAGCTGCGCCTGGCCTTGAGCGCGATAGTGGAGGACGAGACGGGTGCCCTGTCATACTGGGCGCTGCGACATGGGCCGGGCCAGCCGGATTTCCACCATCCGGACGCCTTCGTCCTGACATTGGAGCAGATGTGAACGCGTCCGTTGCCCGGGAACGCATCCGACCTCGAGCATGAAATTCGGTATCGATCGTCTGCTCAGCGAACCGGCGCTGCGCGCCCCCCTGAGGGGCCGCAGGGTGGCGCTGCTGGCGCACCCGGCCTCGGTCACCCGGGAGCTGACGCACAGTCTCGACGCGCTGGCCGCGCTGGGTGACGTACGTCTAAGCGCGGCTTTCGGCCCGCAGCACGGGCTGCGCGGCGACAAACAGGACAACATGGTGGAGTCGCCCGATTTCACCGACCCCGCGCATGGCATCCCGGTATTCAGTCTGTACGGCGAGGTGCGCCGTCCGACCGCGCAGATGATGGACGCCTTCGACGTGCTGCTGGTCGATCTTCAGGATCTCGGCTGCCGTGTCTACACGTTCGTGACGACACTGCGCTACGTATTGGAGGCGTGTGCGCGTCACCGCAAGAGTATCTGGGTGCTCGATCGGCCCAATCCGATCGGGCGGCCGGTGGAAGGTCTGAGCCTGCGGCCGGGCTGCGAGAGCTTCGTGGGCGCCGCGCCCATGCCGATGCGCCACGGAATGACGCTCGGCGAGCTCGCGCGCTGGTTCGTTCACATCCTGAAGCTCGATGTGGACTGTCAGGTCGTGGCCCTCGAGGGATGGAGACCGGACGCGCCGCCCGGCCACGGCTGGCCGCTCGGACAGCGCACCTGGATCAACCCCAGTCCCAACGCGCCCAACGTGTTCATGGCACGGTGCTACCCCGGAACCGTAATGATCGAGGGGACATCGCTGTCGGAGGGGCGTGGCACGACCCGTCCTCTGGAGCTGTTTGGCGCCCCGGACTTGGACGCCGCGGCGCTGCTGGCCGCAATGCATGCCCTGGCTCCGGCGTGGCTGGCAGGCTGCCGGCCGCGGCCGTGCTGGTTCGAGCCCACGTTCCAGAAGCACAGCGGTACGCTGTGCTCGGGGCTGCAGCTGCATGTCGAGGATCCCGTCTATTATGATCATCCGGCATTCAAGCCGTGGCGTCTGATGGCGCTGGCGTTCAAGGCATTGCGCCGGCTGCGGCCCGACTATGCGCTGTGGCGGGATTTCGCGTACGAATACGAGCATGATCGGCTTGCAATCGATGTCATCACGGGTGGCGACTTGCTGCGCCGGTGGGTCGACGATCCGGCGGCCGAGGTGAGTGATCTCGACGCGTTGGCGGCCGCGGACGAGTCCGCGTGGCAGGACGAGCGGCGCGCCTTCTTGATATACTGATATTTTCCTCCGCGGGCAGCGTAGCTCACGCTCTGGCGGGTAGCCGCCCGCCGGCTCCCTGTTGTCCAACTGGCCCGCACGCGCGGCCGCTTGATGCCGCCACCGGGCGCCGGATTCCACGGAACATGCAGACCGCACGCGACATCACGGGTTATCGCCAGCACTGGGCCGCGTGTCTCGGCACGGCGCCTTTTCTGCCCATGACGCGCGCCGAGATGGACGCGCTCGGCTGGGACAGTTGCGACGTCATCCTGGTGACGGGCGATGCGTATGTGGACCTGCCGAGCTTCGGCATGGCCATCATCGGGCGCGTGCTGGAGGGGCAGGGCTTTCGCGTCGGGATCCTCGCGCAGCCCGATTGGCGCAGCGCGGCGCCGTTCGCCGAGCTCGGCCGGCCCAACCTGTTCTTCGGCATCACGGCCGGCAACATGGACTCGATGGTGAACCGGTATACGGCGGATCGCCGGGTGCGCAGCGACGATGCGTACACGCCGGACGGCGTGGGGGGAAACCGCCCCGACCGGTCGGTGATCGTGTATGCGCAGCGCGTGCGCGAGGCGTTCAAGGACGTGCCCGTCATCATCGGCGGCATCGAAGCGTCGCTGCGACGCATTGCGCACTTCGATTACTGGTCGGAGAAAGTCCGCCGCTCCGTGTTGCTGGACGCCAAGGCGGATCTGCTCGTGTACGGCAACGGCGAGCGGCAGGTCTGCGAGATCGCCCATCGCCTGGCGGCGGGCGAGCCGATTCATGAACTGACCGACGTCCGGGGCACGGCGTTCGTGCGCAAATCCGTGCCGTCGGGGTGGATTGAGATCGACTCGACCCATCTCGATGCGCCGGGCCCCGTCGAGCCGCACCCTGATCCCTATGCCATGTCGGCGCAGCGCCGGCCCGAGGCGGGCGCCGCGGCGCCGGACGCGTCCGCCGAGACCGTCGTGCGTTTCGTGCGCCGCGTCAAGAACGCCGACCGAGAGCGCAGTGTGGTCCGCATGCCCTCGTACGAGCAAGTAGCGGCCGATCCAGTGTCGTACGCGCATGCCTCGCGCATCCTGCATCTCGAGGCGAATCCGGGCAACGCGCGGGCGCTGGTGCAGCGGCACGGCGACGTCGACGTGTGGCTCAATCCGCCGCCGATTCCGCTGACCACGGCGGAACTGGACTGGGTGTATGAGCGTCCCTACCAGCGCACACCGCACCCCAGCTACGGCGCGGCCAACATCCCGGCCTACAAGATGATCCGCTTCTCGGTGGCGATCCAGCGGGGCTGCTTCGGCGGCTGCTCGTTCTGCTCGATCACCGAGCATGAGGGCCGCATCATCCAGAGCCGCTCCGAGCAGTCGGTCGTACGCGAAGTCGAAGCGATCCGCGACCAGGTGCCCGGCTTCACCGGCGTCATCTCCGACCTCGGCGGACCGACCGCCAACATGTATCGCCTGGCGTGCCGCAGCCGCGAGATCGAGAGCGCGTGCCGGCGGCCGTCGTGTGTCTACCCGGCAATCTGCCCCAACCTCGACACCGATCACGCGCCGCTCATCCGCCTGTACCGCAGCGTGCGTGCGCTGCCCGGCATTCGCAAGGTGCTGATCGCTTCCGGTGTCCGTTACGACCTTGCGGTCGAGTCGCCCGAGTATGTCAAGGAACTCGCTCAGCATCACACCGGCGGGTATCTGAAGATCGCGCCGGAGGCGATCTCCGAGGGCCCGCTGTCGTTGATGATGAAGCCCGGCATCGGCGCCTACGACCGCTTCAAGGCGCTGTTCGAGCGTTACTCGCGCGAGGTGGGCAAGGAGCAGTACCTCATCCCGTACTTCATCGCCGCCCATCCCGGCACCCGCGATGAGGACATGCTCGAGCTCGCGCTGTGGCTGAAGCGCAATGGCTTCCGCGCCGATCAGGTGCAGGCGTTCCTGCCCGCGCCGATGGCGAGCGCCACGGCCATGTATCACTCGGGCAAGAATCCGTTGCGGCGCGTGCGCCGCACCGGCGGCGACGTGCATGTTCCGAAAGGGCTGAAGGTGCGACGTCTGCACAAAGCCTTTCTGCGCTACCACGATCCCAACAACTGGCCGTTGCTGCGCGAAGCGCTGCGGCGCATGGGACGGGGCGATCTGATCGGCGGCGGCAAGGGTCAGCTCGTGCCGGCGTACCAGCCGGCGGGAACGGGCGGCGACCCTCGCGGCAAGAATTCCCGTGTTGGATCACCGCGTGCGCCGGCCGATCGCCCGGGTGCCCGTCGCCGCGCCGCCGCCGGCTCCTTCCGTACCCAACACACGGGCTTGCCGCGCACGCCGCGCCGATGAGCTGCCTGCGCGGCTGCCCGCTGCGGGACGGTCGGGGTGCCCATCTGGCGACCGAGCTGGATGCCGTACGCGCGTGCCGCGAGGGCGCTGCGGCCGCGCATGCCTGGGCCGAGGCGTCTTGCCCGGCCGGTGATCCGGTCCCGCACGGCGGGCACGGGTTAGAATTGCGGACCGCGATACGGAGCGCGAGAATGCGCCTGAATCGCGCGTGCCAGGCGAGACCGGATGGGGACGCCATTGCGATTCCAACGTGCCGCGGGTCAACAGCTACGAGTGATATCATGCGTTGCGCGACAACGGGGCAACGCCGGTCGAGGTTTACGCCTGTCCGGCCGACACCCGCTTCCCGTCCGACATCGTTCGCCAGACGTTCCGGCGCTCGGTGGGTTGGCTGACGAAATACCTCCACTAGAGCGCGCATGAGCGATACCGCGTTGATACTGCGGGCGGCGGCCGAAACCGATGCGCCGACGCTGGCGCAACTGGCTGCGGAACTCGGCTACCGGGCCGATGCCGAAACCCTGCGTCAGCGTCTGGCGTTGCTGTCCGATCGGCCGGATCACGCCGTCTTCGTCGCCGAGCGCGACGGCGCGTCGCCGGAGCCCGAGAGGGGGGTGGCTGGTTGGATCCACGTCGGCCGGGTGATTTCGCTCGAGGGCGGGGAGGCCGCCGAGATTCTCGGCCTGGTCGTCGGTGCGCTCGCCCGCCGTGCCGGTGTGGGCCGGCAACTGGTGCAGCGCGCGGAGCGGTGGGCCCGGGAACTCGGCCTTGAGCGGATCGTCGTGCGCTCGAACGCGCTGCGTACGGAGGCGCACTTTTTCTACCCTGCGCTCGACTACGTTCTCGCCAAGACGCAGCGGGTGTACGTCAAGCCGCTCTAGCGGCAGGCCGTCGTCTGAGGCGCGTCCGGCCCCCTGCGCGGGAACGTGTGCCGCTCGGCGTGTAGGTGGTGGACGCAAGTTGCCCGGTCGGGGCGCAGGAGGATAATGAATCGGCATATGAAAGTGTTGTTGCCCGCGCTGATGCTGTGGATCGCCGGAGGGTTCGCGACGGCTCGGGCGGCGGTGCCGGCCGCTCCTGCGGCCCCTGCGCACGCGGCGATCGGACTGGATTTGAGCGGGGCCATCGGACCGGCGAGCGCACGATACGTCGTCCGTGGCCTGCGCACGGCGGCCCGGCGCGGGAGCCCCTTCGTCATTCTGGAGATCGACACTCCCGGGGGGCTCGAGACGTCCATGCGCGAGATCGTCAAGGCCATCCTCGCCGCGCCGATGCCCGTGGTGGGCTACGTCGCCCCGTCGGGGGCGCGCGCCGCGAGCGCCGGAACATACATTCTCTATGCCTGTCACATCGCCGCTATGGCCCCGGCCACGAATCTCGGGGCGGCCACGCCGGTGAGCCTGGGCGGCTCGACGCCGGCCCCGCGGACGGGCAAGGACCGCGCCAGCGAACCGCCGATGAGCGCCGAGCAGCGCAAGATTCTCAACGACTCGGTGGCCTACATCCGTGCGCTGGCGCAGCTGCGCGGCCGCAACGTCAAGTGGGCGGAGCAGGCGGTGCGGGGCGCGGCGAGCCTCCCGGACGAGGATGCGCTGCGCGCGCACGTCGTCAACCTGATCGCCCCCAATTTGCCGAGTCTGCTCTCGCAGTTGAACGGCCGCAGGGTGATCGTGCGCGGACATACCGAAACGCTCGACACCACGGGCGTGACCGTGGTGTGGCTGCGGCCGGGATGGCGGACGCGGGTGCTCGCGGTCATCACCAATCCGATGATCGCCTACGGACTGCTGCTGATCGGCATCTGGGGGTTGATCTTCGAGGGCTTCCACCCCGGCGGCGTGCTGCCGGGGGTCGTCGGCGTGATTTCGCTGCTGGTGGCGCTGTTCGCCTTTCAGCTGCTGCCGACGGATTTCGCGGGGTTGGCGCTGATCGCGGTCGGCTCCGCGATGATGGCCGGGGAGTTTTTCTTCCCGACCTACGGTTCGCTCGGGCTGGGCGGCCTCATCGGGTTCGTCGTCGGCTCACTGATCCTGTTTGACGCGGGGGTACCGGGTATGTCCATCAGCCGCGCCTTGATCGGTGCGATCGCAACCGTCGGGGGACTGATCGTCCTCGGCATCGTGTATCTTGGCACGCGCGCCCTGCGCCGGCCGCCGACGATCGGCGTCCAGGCCATGGTCGGCGGCACGGTGGAGGCGGAGGAAGACATCAGCGGCGGCGCCCGGGGCCGGGTCCGCTACGGCGGAGAACTTTGGAACGCTGTCGCTGCCTCGTCCCTGCTGCGCGGCCAGCGCGCACGCATCGTGAAAGTCGAGGGTCTACAGTTGTGGGTCGAGCCGCTCTAAAGCGCGGCATTGCCGGGAGAGTCCCATGCCAATCTTCATGATCGTCGTCGTCGTGCTGATCGCGCTGCTCGTGATCAGCTCCGTCCGAGTCCTGAACGAATATGAGCGGGCGGTCATGTTCACGCTCGGCCGCTTCACGGGCGTGCGCGGGCCGGGGCTGATCATTCTGTGGCCCGTGATTCAACGCATGAGCAAGGTGGACCTGCGGGTCATCGTGCTCAACATCCCAAAGCAGGACGTCATCACCCGCGACAACGTATCGGTGAAGGTGAACGCCGTGGTCTACTTCCGCATCGTCGATCCGGCCAAGGCCATCATCCAGGTCGCCAACGCCTGGGACGCCACCAGCCAGGTGGCGCAAACCACGCTGCGCTCGGTGCTCGGCCAGCATGAGATGGACGAACTGCTCGCGCAGCGCGACAAGATGAACGCCGACGTCCAGCGCATACTCGACGAAAATACCGAGGCCTGGGGCATCAAGGTCACCAGTGTGGAGCTGAAGGACGTCGATCTCGACGAGAACATGGTGCGCGCCATGGCTCGCCAGGCCGAAGCCGAGCGCAACCGGCGCGCCAAGGTCATCAACGCCCAGGGCGAGCAGCAGGCCGCGCAGACCCTGGTCGAGGCGGCCAATGCCCTGTCGCAGAATTCGAGCGCGATGCAGCTGCGCTACCTGCAGACGCTCGCCGACATCGCGCACGACAAGTCGCAGCTGATCATCTTCCCGCTGCCGCTCGATCTGATCACACCGCTGCTGCGCCGCGGCGGTACGCCGAGCCAGAGTTGACCGGGGTGGCGGCGACCGGGTCGCCCGGGCGGGGGTTGCTCGCGCTCGCCGCGGTGCTGCTGGCGCTGGCGACCATCGCCGGCGCGGGTGGGGCCCATGCGCTGCCGCATGACTGGCCGGCCCTGCGTGTGCACGTGTACGACGTCGCCGTGCGCTACCAGTTCTATCAATCGCTGGGACTGCTGGGCATGGGTATGTGGCTGAACAGCCGGACGCTGGGCGAGTTGCCTGCGCGGATGATGGCGGCGATGCAGAAGTGTCGGACCTCGGCGAGGGTCCTGTTCATCGCCATCGTGTTGTTTTCCGGAAGCCTTTACGCGCTGTGTCTGGGTGCGCCGCGCTGGGTGGGCGTGCTGACGCCGGTAGGCGGTTCGCTGATGATCGTCGCCTGGGTGTCGTTCGCGTTCGGCGTCTGGCGCAGCTGATCCGCGCTGGCCGTGGATCGCTCGGGTCTGCCCATCGACGCGTCCTTGCCGGCGCTGTGCGCGGCGCTGGCGGCGCGTGATTCCGCCGTCCTGACCGCGCCTCCCGGCGCGGGCAAGAGCACCGTGGTGCCCCTGGTCCTGCTGGAGGAGTCGTGGGCTCGGGGCAAGCGCATTCTCATGTTGGAGCCGCGCCGGCTGGCGGCGCGTGCGGTCGCGCAGCGCATGGCCCATACGTTGGGTGAGCGCGTCGGCCGCACCGTCGGCTATCGCATGCGCCGCGACACGCTCGTGTCCAAGGACACGCGGATCGAGGTGGTCACGGAAGGCGTGCTGACGCGCATGCTGCAAAGCGATCCGGCGCTGGAGGGGGTCGTGGCGGTGATCTTCGACGAGTTCCACGAGCGGAGCCTGCAAGCCGACCTGGGGCTCGCGCTGGCGCTCGATGCGCGCGCAACGCTCGCGCCCGAGCTGAGGATTCTGGTGATGTCCGCCACGCTCGACGCCGAAGGCGTGGCCGCGCTGCTCGGTGAGGCGCCGCTCGTCGCTGCGCACGGCCGATCCTTTCCGGTCGAGACTCGCTATGTCGGCGAGGGTGCGCCGCCAATGCCGCACCCGGCGCGGCAGGCGGAGGGGCCCGAACGCGCCCTGGCGCGCGTCATCCTGCGGGCGCTGCGCGAGGCGGAAGGTGACGTCCTGGTGTTCCTGCCCGGCGCCCGAGAGATCCGCCGCGTGGCCGCGATGCTCGAGAGCGCAGGCGCCGCGGCCCGCATCCAGCCGCTTTACGGCGATCTGCCGCCCGAAGCCCAGCAGGCCGCGCTGACCCCGGTGGCGGGGAGCCGGCGCATCGTGCTTGCGACCAACATCGCCGAGACCAGCCTGACCCTCGAGGGTGTGCGCGTCGTGGTCGACTCGGGACTGGTCCGCCGCCCGCGTTTCGACCCGGTGACCGGAATGAGCCGGCTCGAACAGGTCCGGATCTCCCGTGCCTCGGCCGATCAGCGTCAAGGCCGTGCCGGGCGGCTCGGACCCGGGGTGTGCTACCGGCTGTGGAGCGAGGCGGCACAGCGCTCGCTCGCGCCGTTCACTCCCCCGGAAATCGTCGAGGCGGATCTCGCCCCCCTGGCGCTGGAGCTCGCCGGCTGGGGCGTGCGCGACGCCGAGACGTTGAAATGGCTCGACCCGCCGCCGTCGGCCCTCCTTGCGAGTGCCCGCGATCTGCTCGGCCGGCTGGGCGCGCTCGATGACGACGGGCGCGTTACGAGCCACGGGCGCGACATGGCGCGCCTGGGGGCACATCCGCGCGTGGCGCACATGCTGCTGCGGGCGCACCAGCTCGGGGCCCTTGCGCTCGGGGCCGAGCTCGCCGCAGTGCTCTCCGAGCGCGATCTGTTGCGAGGTCTGCCGGGACGCGACGCCGATATCCGGACCCGCCTGGACGTGTTGCGCGGCACGGAAGGGGCGGGCGCGGGAGACCCTGCGGTGCGGCACGCTGTCCGCGAGACCGCGCGCGAGCTCGCCCGTCAAACGGAGCGCTTCGGCTCATCCCGCGGTACGGCACCCGCGAAGGTCTCAGCCGGCGCGTTGCTCGCTCTGGCCTATCCGGACCGGATCGGCTTGCGGCGCGGGGCCGCGGGCGGCCCCTACACGCTGGCCAACGGCCGGGGCGCGCATTTCCCGGAGCCGCAATCCCTGGCCCGCCAGGACCTCATCGTCGCGGTGGATCTCGACGACCGCGAACGGGACGCTCGTATCCTGCTCGCTGCGCCGCTCGAGCGCGCCGCGCTGGAAACACTGTACGGCGATCATCTGTCTTGGCAGGACACCGTCGAGTGGAGCCGTCTCGAGCAGGCGGTACTCGCGCGACGCGAGCTGCGCTTCGGGCAGTTGTTGCTCCAGACCCGTCCTTTGCCCGAAGTGAGCGCCGATCGCGTGCGCGAGGCGATGCTCAATGGCGTGCGTGAGCTGGGTCTCGGCGCGCTGCCCTGGGACCGAGAGACTCGTGATTTGCAGGCGCGCGCGGCCTTCGTGCGCCGCGTGGGCGGCGGCGAGGACTGGCCAGACCTGTCCGACGAGGCGCTTGCGGCCGATCTGGACGGGTGGCTCCCCCCCTGGCTCGAGGGTATGACGCGCCGGGATCATCTGGGGCGCATTCCGCTCGCGGAGGCGCTGCGCGCGCGTTTGGGTTGGGAGCGTGTGCGGGCGCTCGATTCGCTTGCGCCCACGCACCTCACGGTCCCGAGCGGCTCTCGCATCCGTATCGATTATCTCGACGAAAACGCCCCGTCCGTCGCCGTGCGTCTTCAGGAGGTGTTCGGACTGGCGGTCACGCCCCGCCTGGGCAACGGGAGGTTGCCGATAACCTTCAAACTGCTCTCGCCGGCGCACCGACCCGTGCAGGTGACGCGCGACTTGGAGAGCTTCTGGGCGCGCGGCTACGCGCAGGTGCGCAAGGACTTGCGCGGCCGCTACCCGAAGCATCATTGGCCGGACGATCCGCTGCATGCCGAGCCCGTGCGGGGCGTGCGGCGACGGCGCTGAGCCGGTACAC
>JAJZZR010000345.1 GCA_021797465.1 Pseudomonadota bacterium
CGCCGTAATACACGGCCGGATCGAAAATCACCGGCTCGCCGTCGGCCGTTGCACACCAGTTTCCACCCCACAGATCCCCGTGCAGGAGTGATGGTTGCGGCCGGTGGTCCCCAAGCAGCGCATCAAGAGCCTCGAGCAACCGCTCACCGGGAGCCCCCAGCAGGCGGTCATGGCCCCCATGCATCGCCCGTTCGAGCTGCGGTTGCAGCCGACGTTGGCGCCAGAACGTCGTCCAGTTCTCAAGCCAGCCATTCGCCTGGGGCGTCGGACCGATGTGGTTGTCGTGATTCCAGCCGAAGCGATCGGCGGTCACGCGATGCAACGCCGCGAGGCCCTCTCCCAGTCGGCGCTCACTGTCCGAGCTCGCTGCAGCTGCGTCGATCCACTCGAGGGCCAAAAAGGCCTCGGTCGCGGCAATGCCTTGAGCGAGCACCCGCGGCACACGCAACGCCCCGGCCGTCGCCAATGTCGAAAGGCCTGCAGCTTCGCCGGCGAGCCGGTCGCCCGAGGGCACGGGCACCGTCTTGACGAACAGCCATCCCGCCCCACACCGCCAGCGGTAGCAGCGTTGATCGCCACCGGTGGAGACAATAGTCTCGGGCTCGGCGGCGCAATCGGTACCGAGCTGTTCCGTGAGCTCGCGCCTCAGCCCAGGCATGATGCAAAGCGTTCCAGCGGTGATGGACCCCGGTAGTCTACGGAAATTCGATCGATGACTCACCGTCCCACAGCATGCACGCCGGCTCCACCGGACCTATCGAGCCCCGGTCGCGCATGGCGCCGGATCGCCCGCGGCCGAGCACACCGGATGTCCTGCCTGCGTGCGCGTCAGTGTGAGATCCGCGGATCGCCAAGGGCCCTTGTCCGTTCGGCACTATAATGGGCCGGGCGCGCGCGTAACCGGCAGATTCATCATGCCCACCTCCCCCCTCCGCGAGTTCATCGACCGTCATCCCCGGCTATTTGTACTGACCGGCGCCGGCTGCAGCACGGACTCGGGTATTCCGGATTACCGTGACGCCGAGGGCAACTGGAAGCGCTCACCGCCGGTGAACTTTGCGGCATTCACCGGCAGCGCCGCCGTACGTCAGCGCTACTGGGCGCGCAGCCTCGCGGGCTGGCCACGCATAAGTCGCGCCCGCCCCAATGGCGCACACGCCGCGCTTGCCCGCCTCGAGCGCAGCGGTCATATTGACCTGCTCGTGACCCAAAACGTCGACGGGCTGCACCAATCTGCGGGTAGCAACCGGGTGATCGATCTGCACGGGCGCATCGATCAGGTCCGCTGCCTGGGCTGCGAGCGCATCACCTCACGTGCCACGCTACAGATTAAGCTGCTTGACTGCAATGCCGAGTGGCGCGGCCTCGGGGCGCGCAGCGCGCCGGACGGTGACGCCGATATGGACGACCTGCCATTCGAGCGCTTCACCGTACCGTCCTGCGAGCACTGTGGCGGGGTGCTCAAGCCCGACGTGGTGTTCTTCGGCGAGAGCGTTCCGCGTTCGCGGGTCGAGGCGTCCATCGACCGCCTCGAGCAGGCGGATGCCCTGCTCATCGTCGGCTCCTCGTTGATGATTTACTCCGGCTACCGCTTTGCGCAGCACGCCGCGCGCCACGGGCTGCCAATTGCCGCGATCAATTTCGGCCGAACGCGCGCCGACGCACTGCTCAGCCTGAAGGTGGCGGTGCCGTGTGCCGAGGCGTTGGCGACTATTTGAGGCTCTATCGCGACGGCCGCAGACGGCCCCTTACCGAGGCGCGCTCACTGGCGCGCGCAACCGCCGGCCCTCGAGCCATTGCCAGGACACCAGCGAAGGCACGCCGCACAGCACTTCGCGCAGACGCTTGGCCATCGAGACGGCCAGGGCCATATCGGTGCCCACGCCGAGCATGTGCCCGAACAGTACGAACGCCACCTCCTGCACACCGATGCCGGCAGGAACGATGAATGCCACGTAGCGCACCGCCTGAGTCAGGCTCTCCAGCACCACCGCAGTCTCGACACTGACCGGGTGGCCGAATAGGCGCAGCGCAAACCAAACCTCGAACGAAGCCGAGACGAAGGCCAGGAGCTGCACGCTGCCGGCCAGCAACAGCGCCCCGCTCCTGCGCAGCGCGGCCTGCAGTTCCTCGTCGAGCGAAGCGGCCCCTTCGGCCATCAGCCGCTTGCCCACAATGGGTCGCAGCAGGCCATGCAGTCGCTTGAACACCGAGCCCCGCTGCAGCACCCGCACCAGCACCAGCGGGAACGGCAGGCTGGCGAGGAAGATGATCTGCAGAGCGTCGAACGAGCGTCCCGTGGCATGCATGTGCAGCAGCAGGAGCAGTCCCATGGCGGTGAAGACATAGACGACGAACAGCGTCAGGAGGATCTCCAGGATGACGCTGACCACGACCGGAGTGGCCGGCAGCTTGCGCCAGCGCATCAGGCGGACCGCCGCCACGCCGCCTCCGACGCTCGCCACCGGCAGCAGGCGATCGATCGCATCACGAACCGTCGTCACCCAATACACGTAGCCGAAGCCGGCGCGCCGCTCGGGGTCACACTCCCGCAGCAACGCCCGCCAGCCGATCGCGTAGAGCAGAAAGTATCCGGCGCGGTACGGCACCAGCCACAGCAGCCTCCAGCCGGCCACCTCCCAGGTGTGCGCCATGGCGCCGAGGTCCGCATGCACGAACAGTCCAATGAACAGGGCCAACCCCAGCAGCCCGCCGATATATCCAGCAATTTTCAGAAACGGTCCTCGCGCGCAGATTGGGCCGCATTATGGCCAAAGCGCAACGCGCAATCGAGCCTCAAGAGAACCGGCACATGACGCCCTCGCCATCGGCCGCTCGCGCCGCAGGTGGTGGCAAGGTGCAAAGCCAAGCGAGTAACCGCGACCATTCCGAAGAGCGCTCAGACAAACGGGGCGCGAACGAGCAGGTCAACGCCGAGCCCATCAGCGGCGGCGCACGTACTATCGACGCCTCGGTCAATCGACCTCGCCCGCGGCCTTTTTTTGGATCCGCTGCTCGCGCACGGGGTCGCCGGCGTCGCCAGCATAATGCGGCTCGCGCAACGCCATTCTCTCCATGACATAACCTCGTCTCGCGCGTCGTCCCCCGCGGATCCGCGGTGGTATCCGCGCCGAGCGCGCTCCACAACGAATCGCTGGGACTGGTGACGATTCACTTCGTGACTCTCTCTGACAAAGCCGGCACGCACCCTCGTTAACTGCGCGACGCAGCGGTGTCACGCCGCTGTCACAATAAATACTGACCATTACGTAAGTATCTTCAGCTACGCGGCCGCGTAACAGGTCTCCGGCGCACTGAAGACGCTGCGGACGCGATCGGGCAGCTTCTGCAGGAAGCGTAGCCGACCGCGCAGTGCAAATCCTTGGGACCTGCGCGTTGCGCGTCCGTCAGCGTTGTTCTTCTCGTCGTTCCAGTCCAGTTCGCCCGGGTTGAGCTGCGCGGAGTGCGGCGGCAGAAAGAATAGCTTCAAGCGGCCCTCGAGACTGTCCAGATACTGCTTCATTGCCTTGGCCCGATGCGAGGGATGGCCGTCCACGATCAAGTACACCGGGCGGCATTGCCCGTGCATCAGACGTTGCTGAAAGCCGGTGAATACGCGGTCTCCCACTGCACCTTTGACGAGCATGACACGCAGTGCCCCTCTCCGGCTGATCACGCAGATCATGTTCAGTGAGAAGCGCTGCCCGGTCCTACGCACAATCGGCGTCTCGCCCTTGAGCGCCCGGATCTTGCCGCTGTGCAAATCCGAGCGCACCCCAGACCCGTCCGCGAAGTAACTCTCCGCCTTTTCCCGCTTCGTCGCAGCCCGGCTGCGCGGGAACTCGTGCTTGCGCCACTGTTGTACCTGCGGCCGTCCTGCTGGCAGGCCCTCCACAGGGGCTTCTGCCAGATCCATCCCCGCCGCGCGAGCAACCGCCCGACCGACACCAGCAAGTGAACCAAGGTCGAGCACCGGCTCTTCTTCATCTCCTCCAGCCGGTGCGTGGAGCTGCTACGCGATCATGAAACGATCGTCCACTTGATTGCCGGAACTCCCTCAGCGAAGGGATTGACGGTGACGTGCCAATTGGATCGGCGAACTATTCCACCGGCCACAAGGTTGATGCTGCGCAGATGAAGCACGTCTAGCTCGACACGTTTCTTGAAGAATGGAACTATCTCATTACTTCCCAGCCATTGGACTTGATAACGTTGTTTTTTTACGTCTCCTTAGAGACTGAACGGGGCAATACGTAGGTACCGTATCACGAGCGGTCCGCCGCGCGGAATGTCCGTATGTCGGGTGCCACGCGCATCTGCGAGTCTTTGTGGCGGGGGCGGCCCCGGCCGTGTCCGCGCGAGCGGCACCCCTCGGGGTGAATTGATGCTGGCGCGATGCCGCGCGCACATGAGGCCCACGCAGAGGTTCCATGTATCACAATATCCTGGTTCCCATCGACGGCACCGAGACCGGCGAGCTCGGATTGCGCGAGGCGATCGGATTCGCGCGCGGGTCCAACTCCAGGATCCGGTTGCTTCACGTCATCGACAAACTCCCCGGAGACGCTTCGAATTCGGCGCCCGAGGCGGCTGGGGAGCGGACTGCCCAGATGCGCAGCAACGGCGAGATGGTCATCCATGATGCCAAGATCGCGGTGCGCTCAGCCGGCATCGAGGTCGATGATCGCCTGATCGAGGCGATCGGTGAGCGTGTCGGGCAGTTCGTGATCTCCGAGGCCGCTGACTGGCCCGCACAACTCATCGTCTGCGGCACCCATGGCCGGCGCGGCTTGAGTCGGATGCTGCTCGGCAGCGATGCCGAATACATCGTACGCCACAGCAGCGTCCCGGTGCTGCTCGTGCGCGGCCAGCCCGAGTGACGCAGCCCGCGACTCCGCATCAAGGGCCATGCTGATCGCCTTCGCAACGCGGCGGCGGCGCCAGATGGGCCATGGCCTGCGGGAAGTGTGCGTCGTCCCAGGGCATCAGCGATCGCTGCGCGTGACTGCGTCTCGCGGCTGTCTGTCTGTCGGCCCAGCGTCTGCCTCGATGCTCAGCCCGGCGTGCCGGCCGCGACCACGGCGATCACCAGGAGAATCAACCCGACGATCAACGCGATGACGAGGTGTCGAGTGTGCGCTCTCATGTCTCAGGGCTCACGTATTCGTTCATCTCTGACGCCATGACAGGCGCCGGTCCCGAACTCACCGGACCTTCTCGGCGGTATGGCCGAAATACGCACGCTGCGGATAACTGCGTGAAACCGCCCCATCACCACAATCTGCGCCCGCACTTCCCGCGCGAATGACGGGAGCACGGTCTCGACGGCGCCCAGCTCGACACGCACATCGTCTCCCGTCGCGCTGTGTCGGAAGGCGATATCTCACGGACTCGAGCCTCGACCACTGTGAGCCGCGCTTTGTGCCGAGCCGAAATCGGCGACCGCCCACCCGCGCCGCGCCAGCGGTCGTAGGCAGCGCGAACACGGCATGGAAGACACGCACGCCGGCATCCGCCGGCGCGTACGCGACTGCCTTGGCCGCGCCGATGATTGCCTCATCGAGTTCCGGGGGACTCTCAAACGCATGCAGCGGATCCACGGCCGCAACGACGCCGCCGTTCGAATAGACGTTGGGCGTTCTGAGCAGCAACGGCGGGCACGTCTCAATCAGCCGCGCCTCCCAATACGCCGGTACCCACGGCGTGGCTGCCCCCACTTGGCTCGCCGGCAGGATGCGCACGTCCGACCGGTGGCGTAACACCTGGCGCACCACTGCTGCGTCGAACGGGCAATCCCACCGCACGCTCGCGCGCACCTTCAGTCCTTGGTCCCGCGGCGTATCGCCGTGGCGCTCGAGCCGGCGATGGTGCTCCCCGACCCGCTCCAGGGTATGTCCCTCAAGCTGCTCACGGGTTGTCGGTCTGCGCGCGATTTCGGGCTCATAGACGCCACTGAAAAGTTCGACCTGCGTGCACAGGCCGCGCACGATGCAATCCACACGATCGAACGCGTACGCCGGCACGAAGTCGACGTCGGGCACGGCAAGCACGAGATGGCGCCAGATCATGGCGTCACAACATGACGCGCTCGAGAGGTCTACGCAGCGAACGCGTGCTCGCCGGCCCATAACCAAAACGGATCAGCGCATCCGGTGCGCGAGACTGCAGGCCTAGACAGCTGGCCAACTGGATCCGGGCTGCGCGCGTCGCGATCGGCTCAGTGACGACCGCCGCGCGCATGTTGAGCGCCGTCGCCTGCAGCAGGAATCGCTCGCAGGCCCGCCCGACCGCCACCCAGTCGCACGGATCGCGTCCGGCACCGGCTAACACGGCAAATCCCCCCGAGCTGCGCACGCGCCGGACATACTCGTCGCCGCCGCCAGGGCCGCCCAACAGGATGTCGCAGACCGGGGTCCCCAGCCACCTCGGCAGAGCACGGCTGCCCCAACGGCGCACATACACGCCATCCCGCCTGTGCAGTGCTTCGCGCTCATTGAAACGCAACCACTTCCGCCGTTCCGTCAGGAACGCCAAATCCAGGGTTTGGATCGCGTATGCGCCGTGCATGACCTCCACGAGCTTCTCGATCCGTGGCCGGTCGGTCACCAGCAGAATATCGACTCCGAGCCCGCCTCCGGCGCGCTCCAGTACCTCCAGCTCCCTGCTGGAGGGCGCCCGTTCGTCGTAGGCGCCGGTCACGCTTTGCCGGCGCGGGATGGCGTGGAACAGCCCCGAGGGCGCGATGCGCGCCGCCGACCTCAGGTCGAGCTTCATCCCGCCACGCCCTACGGGGTGATAGGCAAGCTCCCCGTTCAACCCGAAGGTGCGCGCCATGATGTGCGCGTTCTCGGCCGCACCGCCCAGGGCGATGAACAATTGCTCGTCATCGGGATCCGCCACCGGCAGGCGGCGTGTGAAATCGGGGTGAATCAGCAACTCTTTGGCCCGCAGGCGGAAACTCCACGGCTGGGAATTGAGGCCGCTCGGAGCCAATGTGGCGTAACGGATGATTTCGCGGTACGCCTCGGACCCTGTGGCCGGCGGCGCCTCCGCGGGACGCCACGTGTCACGCGCCGCTGCTTCATAGGCACCGCTCGCAGCGGCTGACGGATTCGCTACCGCGCCCTCGGCGACCGCCGCCGTCGAGCTCAACCCGTCGACCCACAACTCGCGCGTACTCATTGGCCGACGATCCGCGTCGGAGGTAACCAGCCGAGCGCCGAGCACCACCGTGGCAAGCGATTCGGGGCCAGCCGCGCCGCCGGCGCTCCCCGTTGTCCCCGCGCGTCCGTGCCGATACGCATCCGCCTCAAATACCAACGGACCGGCCAATCCCTCCCGAGAGCGAATTCGACAAACCCGGTTTGGCGGACCATAAGTGCGCTTTCTCCGACCACGTCTGTTGCCGCGGGCGCCGCATGACCGGAATCCAGGTTCCCCTATCGGCAGCTGAGCGGCAATCGGGAATCTACTTACAGCCCGGTCCTGAGCCCACGCCGGCGGTTCGCGAACCGCGCGAGCCGCCACTGTCAGCACCAAATGCGTGGCGCGCGCGCCTCACCTGCGCTCTGCCGATCCGGCCCCCAGCAGCGCCGGGCCTCGGCATGCGCTTTTGCGCCGAATGCGGCGCATCCGAGCCGCGCCCGGTCGTCGGGTTCTGCTTCACAGCTGTCTTTTTCTACAGTTCCTCCGCCCGAAGCGGAGCAACGGACCTCGAGCCGCCTGCAACTCAACCCGCGGGCGCTGGCGCCTCTGCGACCGAACTGCCATCGGGCGGCATCGTCTGCATCTGCACACGCGTGATGGGCAGCGCCAACTCGCCGCCATTGCGCCTGATGATGCGCGCCGTGTTGAGCAGGACATCCTCCTGCACCGCAAGAGACTCGCCCCACTGGGTGGTCGCCGCAAAGCAGTAAATCAGAATATCGAGAGAATGCGGCCCGTAATTCGTGAAGTAGATCATCTCGCTCTGCTTGTGGTCGATGCCCGGATGGTCATGAATAAAGGCGCGCAACTCACTCAGGATAACCGGCAGTCGGTCCGCGTCGGAGTAGCGTACCGGCACCGTCTGATCTATGCGCCGGGCCTGCATCCGCGGGGGCGTCTGCACGACATTCGTGTTGAAAATATTGTTCGGAACGTAATACGGCCGGGTATCGAACGCCCGCACCTTGGTGGAGCGCCAGCCGATGTGCTCCACCGTGCCGGAGATGTTCAACTGCGGCAGGACGATCCATTCTCCCACCTTGAAAGGCTGGTCCATGTAAACCACCACCGCCCCGAAGATATTGGACACGACGCCCTGGGCCGCGAAGCCGAGCGCGACCCCGGCGATTCCCCCGAACGTCAGCAGACTCGCGATCGAGAAATTCAGTGTGCGCAGTATCATCAATCCGAAAAGCATCACCAGCAGGAAGCGAGCGAATTTCTCGGCCAGGTCCGCAATGAGCGGATTGACCTCGTGGCCGTGCTGACGCCGTATCAGCGGGTAGATGGTCACGAGATTCCAGCACGCCCACGCCATTACCAGCAGAATACCCACCTGCAACGCCGGATCGAGGCCACGCGACAGGACAGCCGCGTGCATCTGCTCATTGATCCGCCTGACGACCAGAAATGCGGCGGACAGCACGATCCATGCGATCACCGGTGAATACATTGCGCGATAGATCGCCTCGCGCAGCGGTTGCGACCGCTCGGTCACTCTCTTGATCAGCCTCGAACCCGCCAGCCTCACCACGACAATCAGCAAGGCGTGAATCAACAGGATCACGCCGCTTTGCGTGAGCACCGCGTGGTATGAATGGAACCATTTCTCTAATGACATACTCTGCCTCTTCGCGCCGAAGTGGCCCGCGGGCACGGGACTGGCAACGCACTGCCGGCTATTGTCCGCAGACTTCCCCCGGCGTGCAATGGCCTCGAGTGTTTCCGCCAATTGCTTCGACCGAAACGCTCCCGCCGCATCGACACTTGGCGCGAGTCATGCCGCGCGCGCCGCTGGCGCTATCCGCCGAGCCGCTGTTGGTTTCGTCGAGCCGCGCGCGTGACGCGTCGGTTTCCCACGACAACGCCGGCACGTGCTCGGTCCCGCGCAATGGGCCACTTGAGGCATATCGCCCGGCGAATACGGTCTCGGCCGGTGCCGCACTGTTCAACGTCCGCTTGACCGAAGATGGCGCTGGCACGCACCAAGACTCGCGCGGGAGCCGCGACAATTCGCTCACGAATCCGCGACTTCGGCATGGTGCGACTGGCTGCACAGCCGATGATCGGCCAGCGTCGCGATGACGCGGCAGTCTCGGATGCGATTGCCCCGCCCGTGCGTCAGCATCAATTCCAGCTCGGTACGCAGACCGTCGAGCATCGCGATCCGGCGATTGATCGACTCGAGGTGACGGTGCGCGATGCGATCGGCATCGGCGCAATCGGACTCACGCTGATCGGCGAGCGCCAGCAGCTCGCGAATGGCCGGCAGAGAAAAGCCCAGCTCACGCGCATGCCTGATGAACGCCAGCTTCTGCCGATGCGACTCCCCGTAGCGCCGCTGAGACCCGGCGGTCCGCTTCGCCGCCGGCAACAGCCCAATGTCTTCGTAATAGCGGATCGTCTGGATCTTGCAGCCGGCACTGCGCGCGAGCACGCCGATCGGCATGGAAACGTCGGTCACGCTTGAAGCTCCAATGACTGGAGGTTTTAGGATAGGACGCAACGACCCTCGATTCAAGCGCACCGTTCTATCCGGCGAACCCACATGGCTCATCACCACTCGCATGCGCAGCACCCGAACCGAGACTACGGCCACGGTGCGAGCGAACGCCGCCTGCAGGTGACGCTGTGTATCCTGGTTCTGTTCACGGCCATCGAAGCGCTCGGCGGCTGGTTTTCCAACTCCATCGCGCTGCTGGCGGAAGCCGGCCACATGCTCGCGGATTCCGGGGCGCTCCTGCTCGCCATCCTCGCCATGCGGGCCGCCCGGCGGCCCGCCGATGCCCGCCACACTTACGGTTCGGCCCGCTACCAGACACTCGCGGCCTATACCAACGGCCTGCTGCTGCTCGCCCTCACGGCTTGGGTCATGGCCGAGGCGGTCCGGCGCCTGATCGCACCCCCCGCAGTCGACGGCAAGCTGATGCTGATCGTCGCGCTGCTCGGCACAGCGGCCAACATCTCGGCGTACTTAGTCCTCGCAGGCGCGACATCCCTGAACGAGCGCGGTGCTCGCGCCCACGTCCTCAGCGATCTGGCGGGCTCGGCGGCGGCCGTGATCGCCGCGCTGTTGATCATCGAGCTCCGCTGGACGGCCGCCGACCCGATCTTCTCCGTCCTGGTGTCGTTGCTGATTCTTCGCTCCGGCTGGCAGCTGACGCGCGAGGCCGGGCACATCCTGTTGCAGGGCGTGCCGCCGGCGCTGGATCCCGCGACGCTTACCCGCGACCTCGAACGCATCCCGGGGGTACGGAATATCCATCACCTGCATGTCTGGTCACTGACCGGCGAAGCGCCGGTCGTGACCCTTCACGCCACCGTTGACGCCTCGACCGAACAGCAGTCCGTCTTGCGCAGAATACTCGCTCGGCTACGCGAGCGACACGCCATCGCTCACGCCACAGTGCAGCTCGAAACCCCGGATTGCGCCGACGACCACGACCACCGCTGCCACCGCGCGTGACCCATGCGCCGCCGGCGCGGCGCCCCGCTTGTTCCGCCTATTCAGCGATCTCGGCATCGGCGGCCGCGCGCCGAATTATGCGCGATTGCGCATATAAGAACATACGCATATAGTGATTGAGCGGCTTGGGCAGCCCGCGCGGGACACGCGCCAGCCGAGGAGAGCCCGACATGCCCCATCCGCCCGACATTCAGTCGTTCTTCGATCCATTTACCAACACGGTGAGCCACGTGGCGTCGGACCCAAACACGGGGGAATGCGCCATCATCGACGCCGTGCTCGACTTCGATCCGCGGGCAGGCAGAACCGCCACACGCTCCGCCACGGCGATCATCGACTACGTGCGGCTTCACGGACTCAAGCCGCGCTGGATACTCGAGACCCACGTGCACGCCGACCATATGAGTGGCGCCCAGCATCTGCGGCAGGTCCTCGGCGGCGTGGTGGGCATCGGCGAGCACGTTACCGACGTACAGCGGATGTTCGCCGACGTATTCAACCTCACAGCGGGCTTCCCCGCCGACGGGTCGGAATTCGACCGGTTGTTTCACGATGACGAGACATTCTCGATCGGCGAGATCACCGCCCGCGTGCTGCATACGCCCGGGCACACGCCGGCGTGCGTGACCTATCTCATCGGTGATGCGGCTTTCGTGGGCGACTGCCTTTTCATGCCGGATTACGGCACCGCGCGCACGGATTTCCCCGGTGGAGATGCGCGCACGCTCTTCCGGTCCATTCAACGCATCCTCGCTCTGCCGTCATCGACTCGCATGTTCGTCGGCCATGACTACGGCGCCCCCGGGCGGAAGCGATTTGCGTGGGAAACCACCATCGAGGAGCAGCGCCGCGCCAACGTGCACGTCAAACTCGGCACCGACGAAGAGGTCTTCGTTCTCATGAGGGCCAGCCGCGACGCCACCCTGGAGATGCCCGCGCTGATTCTGCCGTCGGTACAGGTCAACATCCGCGCCGGCCGGCTCCCGCCAGCCGAGACCAATGGCGTGCATTACCTCAAAATCCCCGTCGACGTGCTCTGAGAGCACCCG
>JAJZZR010000187.1 GCA_021797465.1 Pseudomonadota bacterium
TTCTTGGAACGTCGCCATCGCGATCGCTGGGGGCCGGTGCAGAAGATGGAAGTGGATCAGCGCATGAGCGGGACGGTGGAGGTGGACCATGGCGTCGATATCGGAAGCGCCAACGCCCTCCTTATCGCCCTCGGTTTTGACGCAGTGGGCGCGGTTGAACCCGGCGACGCAAGCATTCGTGACGCAGGAGATTCAACGCCAGCGCCGGATTGAAGCCGGGCGGCAGGATCCCATTGCCTTCGGGCATCTCTACCTGCCGGAGCACTTTCGGAATGCTACGCCCGCCTTTCATCGCGAGATTATGGCGACCGCGTTAGAGGCGGAACGCACCGGCCGGGGCATCGTGCTGGCAGCGCCGCGGAACCATGCGAAAAGTTCGCTGTTCAGTCTGCTCTATCCCCTGTGGTGCGCCGTGTATCGCCGCAAGCACTTTATCGTGATTCTCTCGTCCAGCGGAACGCAAGCCGAACTGTTCGCGGACGGCATCAAGAAAGAGATTGAGCAGAACGAGCAACTGATTGCGGACTTTGGTCCGCTCTGCGGGGACGACTACGGCTTGCAATGGCGCAATACGGATATGCTGATCGCGCATCCGCAGCGGGACGCGGTAGGCCAGATCGTGACGGATCGCTTGGGCCATCCCATTGCGACGGCGACCGTGCGCTTAGTGGCACGCGGAGCGCAGGCCAGCGTGCGCGGACTCCGTAGCCGTGCGTACCGGCCCGACCTCGTGATTGCCGACGACTTGGAGACCGATGAATTGGTGGCCACCCCCGACCAACGCGTGAAGATGCGCAATTGGTGGTATCGGGCGGTCGAACCATTGGGGGATCCCGGCGTCGGCCAAACCGTCGTCATCGGCACCATCCTGCATCACGACAGCCTGTTGGCCAATTTGCTGAGCCGCACAGACGTGTACACCACGCACATCTACAAAGCGCTGCAAGCGGACGGCACTCCCTTATGGCCCGAACGATGGAGTGCAGACGCTCTCGCCCAACAGCGGCAGAAAATCGGTTCGCTCGCCTTCGCCCAGGAGTATCTCAACGAACCCTTGGACCCGGCCAGCCAAGTCTTTAAACCAACCTGGTGGCGTTGGTACACCAAAGACGACGTGGAGTATGACGCGGACGCCGAATGCTGGCGCTATCAGGACCAACCGCTGGAACTCTATGCCGCCATCGACCCCGCCTTAGAGGGGGAGGACGAATTCGCGTCCATCGTCATCGGCGTTACCCCCGATCGGCATGTCCTCATCCTCGCCTTTTGGAGCGGGCATCTCGACTTTCCGAGCCAAGCCGCCCATATCAAGGCGTTGGATCGGGACTGGTTGCCGCGCACCATGGGCATTGAGGCCAATGGCTATCAAGCCGCGCTCGCGCAACACGTGCGCCGGGAAATGCTGGCCTCGATCCATCCCATTAAGCAGACGGACGGCGGCGGCAAGCCCAAGCGTCGCATTATTGCGCTGGCCCCCTATGCCGAAGCGGGACAATTGCTGTTGCGGGCGGCGACGGAGACGGAGCCGGGCACAGTGGCGCCGGACATTAGCGTGAAGGTGCACGCCAAACACTGGCCCCTCTTTGAACAGGCGAGCCAATTTCCCGCGAGCGCGCACGATGATCGCCTCGATGTCCTGGCGATGGCAATTCATGTCGCCCGCGTCCGCAAATTCTTCGATGAGGAGGGCCAGAGCTTATGAGCGAGGGCCTAACGGAGACCACAGCGCTCACGGAGTCCATGGACGAGCCCACGCATTACGCCTTCCCGATCCGCTACGATCATCGCTGGCAAGGCGGCGCCATCACTGATACCTTAGCCAAGGCGCTGATCGTGTGCGGGCAATCGCAGGACAAGGCGGATGTCGAGGCCGAGGTCTACGTGACCCTTGCGCCGGATGCCTATGCGCAATGGGTCGCAGAATGGACGACGCCGGACGATCACCGTTGGCCGACGCTCTGGGGCCGTGTGCGCGTGCAGGAAAGCCGGATCAATGCCGTGTGGCTGCCGATCGCGTGGCTGCCGACGCAACTGGGACGGATGCCGGGGCGTGGCAGTGCGCCGCGGTTGCAGGAAGGGAGAGCGCTGAATCATGGCTAAAGCGGTGATCAATGGAGTGCCGGTCGAAGGCACACCCGAAGAGATTGCAAAACTGCTGCAACTGGCGAAGAGCCAGAACGTGAGCCAACCCACGCGCATGCCGCAATGGGTGGATCGGACGGGGGAGAAGAAGGAGCAGAAGGCCGGAGCGTAAAAATATGCAATCCATCTGCATATCGTTCCAGAAAAAACGCCTTGAGACTCCACGTTTGCATAACCATGCAACATTTAAGGCCGCGGCGGCGCGCGACACCCGACCGCAGGGAGCGTTCGCGCAGAGCCCGGCCCCCGTGCGGACCCCGCACGATGACACCGATGCTTCGATGCGATTCCGAACACAAACCGACCCGCCGTGTCGCTCACGACCAATGAGCACGGCGGGTCTCTCTGGAGGCAGTATAGCATATGGCCATTGTGCGTGTCGATACGGAGACGGGCGAGATTAAGCCGCGTCGCCGTTTGCGGTTTGTCAAAGCCGAATGCCATTGGGGAGAGGTGATCGCGATGGGGGTGTTTTCCAATGCAGAATGCAAGGTCCTTTTAGGGCTGAGCGCCTATTTGCAATTTCGCACGAATGCCATTGCCGATAAAGGCCACCTGATGAGCATCGGCGATATGGCGGCCGCCTTGAACCTCGACGCGGGCAACATGACCCGCTATGTCAAAGCGCTCATGCGGAAGAATGCGATCGGGCGATGGTCGAGCGGGGGCACCGACAAATATGTCATGAACCCCGCGCTGTTTGAATCGGGGCATGTCGATCCAGCGGTCCGGAAGTTTTTTCAGCAAGAGCGCGATAAACATCTGGCCAACGGTCAGCGCGCGGTCTACTCGGGGCGCCATCTAATGACGGTGGTGCAGTAAGACTAAAGATCTAGGCGATCCTCCCGAACTCCGCAATCCCAAGCCGTGCATGCCTGACGACCCTCTTCGCGGCTTGTCATGGTTACAAGAAAATTTGTCGCCAGTACAAAACGCGCCGGAGCATCGGCGTGTTGTTTTCTGCCCTGGCTAGCTTGGCCGGCGAACGGCGGGCGCTCCTCCGCCTGCCAGGGCGAACTTTTGGGAGCACATCGAAAGGAGCCGATGTGCCATGGATTTGCATCCCATTACACATTTATTTCCGGCCATGACCCCCGATGAATTTGCGGCGCTCAAGGCCGACATCGCGGAGCATGGCCAACGCGAGCCGATTTGGACCTCTCGGGGGCAGATCGTCGACGGACGCAACCGTTGGCGCGCGTGTGAGGAACTCGGGCTTGCGCCGAAGACGCGGGAATGGAATGGGGAGGGTTCGCTGGCGGCCTTTGTGGTGAGCCTCAACCTCCAGCGGCGCCATTTAACGAGTAGCCAGAAGGCCGCCGTGGCCCTCGATCTCCTGCCGTGGCTAGAGAGAGAAGCGAAGGGGCGACAGGGCGCGCGCGCCGACTTGCGCGACATCCCGCAAATATTTGCGGAAGGTGATGGTGCCGAAGCACGAGAGCAAGCAGCCAAATTGGCAGGTACCAATCGCCAATATGTCTCCGATGCGAAGAAGCTTCAGAACGAGGCCCCCACCTTGCTAGAAGCTGTTCGTGTTGGAACGTTGACATTGCCCGAAGCCAAGAAGGCTGCACAATTGCCAGAACCTGTGCGCGAGCATGTAATCACAACGCGGCAGGCCGATCCCGATAAGAAATTTCTGGAAGCCGTGCGGGAAGGGCGTCGCGCTTTGCATGATGCAGAAAGTCACGAAGCGCCATGGCCCTCCGGCAAATATCGAGTATTGTACGCCGATCCGCCATGGCACTATGGCAACAGCGGGCTCGATGATTACGGCCACGCCGAGCGGCATTATCCGACGATGTCTACCGATGCCCTCTGCACCTTGCCCGTGGCCGAGTTGGCGGAGGATAATGCGGTTCTTTTCCTCTGGGCGACTTCGCCACTCCTCGAAGATGCCTTGCGCATCATTCGGGTGTGGGGGTTTCACTATAAAACCTCGTTTGTCTGGGACAAGGTCAAGCCCAATTTTGGCTATTATAATTCGGTGCGTCATGAATTTTTGCTCATCGCGACGCGCGGCAGTTGCTTGCCGGATCGGAAGGAATTACTGGATAGCGTCGTGGAAGAACCCCGTTCCGATCGGCATTCCGAAAAACCCGCGCGCTTCCGTGAAATAATTGACCATCTTTATCCGCAGGGTCACCGTATAGAACTCTTTGCTCGCACGACCGCGCCGGGCTGGGATGCGTGGGGCAATCAAGCATGATAACCGCCGAATATCGCAAAAAGCTTGTCGCCGGCCTAGAATATCAAGATTTCGTGGTCGAATGTCTCTATGCCGCCGGGTTGCCCATCATTAGTTATAGTTCCAAGCGATATCAAACTTTGATCGGCGAAAATAAAGCGGGTCTGGAAATCAAATTCGACCGCCGCTTTCGTACAACGCACAACTTTTGGATCGAAACCGCCGAGAAGAGTCGCCCTGACAATCCACGCTGGGTGCCATCCGGTATCTTTCGTGACGATAATACGTGGCTCTACTTGATGGGAGATTACGTCGAAATTTTCGTGTTCGCCAAGCGCCAACTGCGCTGGCTCTATGAATGGGATACGGATGGCCGTCCCCATTATCCGCGCAAGGACATCCCGACCTCCCGAGGATTTTTGCTCCCGGTGGACGATGCGCGCAAGCGGTGGGCAGTGCATGTGTTAGAGACGGCGCCGTTAGGTGTCACTTCTCCTCAATCTACGAAAGAAGGCTAAACCATGCCCCAATTCCTCTTGGCCGCCCGCGAACCCGGGGCCGGGTGGGAACTCGTCGCCGAAGTCCAGGGCACGCTGCCGCCCGATCAATGGGCGATCCTGCGCGCGGACTTTGAACGCGACGGCTTCCCCATCGTGTGCCTCGCCGAAGCCATACAGACGACCGAGTACGTTCGGGAAATCTATGCGCCCACGAAGGGCCAATCGGGCGCCCATGGTACAGATTTGCTCACGATTGGCCGCCATTGGCGCGAGCACGCCAAGGCCACGCTGGCGACCCTCTATCGCAGTCTCGATGCGGCCACAAGCCGCCTCGTGTTTCCCAACACGACGAAAGAAGGATAACGATGCCTCATCAAATTGTTCCGGCGGTCAATCCCGCGGGCAAACGCGTGCCGACCTGCTCCTACCCGGAGCAGATGCACGACTTTCAGCAGTTTATCTTCGATGTCGCCGCGCGCCCCCTCGCCGACCGCCTGCAAGGCGTTGACACACAGACGGCCGTCCTCTGTCGCCGGTGCGGGGCAGCACTGCAGCCGTTGCCGGACGAAGCGTTGCCGACCGAGGCTACGGCGTTGGTCGATGACACCGCCATCCGCTATTGGGCGGACCATCCAGAGCGCTCCTAATGCCGCTGCAACGCCCTGGTATCCGCGGGCAACTGCCGATCCTGCAACCCCATGCCCAAGGGCCCGAACGCCTCGACGACAATCCCTGGGTCTTGTGGCAGCCGATCACCCAGCCGACGGCCTACACCTGCACGCGGTGTCAACAAGAGAAACATGGCGAACGCTATCTCGAACTCACCGGCACGGAGCCGCAAATTTTTCCCGTCTTGCCCCGCGATCCGGCCGCCCTCGAACGCGTCACCAGCCGCGTTGGGCGGCAAGTGCTCTGCCCGCAATGCCGCTGGGCAAAGCCGCAAACGAAGGAAAAACCCAAGCCGCGGAAGACGACGTTAGATTAACCGAAACCATGTACAAGGGAGGGCGATGCGATGCCGGCGAGTGAATGGACCGGAATGCAAATCGACCCTCAGACCGGGCTCCTCCTCCCGGAAGCCTTGGCGAAGTCCAGGGCTGAATTATCCGAACGCGCTGAGCGCCAGGCAAGAGGCAAATTCTTTAGCCAGCTCGGCCGTGCGGAGCGGTATAACCAGGCCGGCGCACAGGAGAAGCCGCCCGACGAGCCATCTTTTCGCTACCTCCGCGACGCATATTTCGAGAGTTCGATCGACCAACTGTGCGTGGCCCGCCGCCAATCCCAAGTTCGCGCCGCCGCCCGGCGCATCGAGAGCGACGAGGATACCCGCATCGGATGGACCGTGCGCCATAAGCGTCACAACTCGCCGGGGTTCAAAGAAACCGCGGATATTCGGCGACGGTGCGAAGAAGTGGCGCAAATTATCGATCACCCGACCGCATCGCTGTTCCCGGATGGATTCGCTGATTTTGCCGTCTTCGAAGCCGAAGAAGAATTGGTGATCGACCGCAAGGTCATGGTGCTGTTCAAAGATCGACTAGGGCGTCCGGCACTCTATCACGCCATCGATGGGAGCACCGTGAAGCCCATCGTGCGCGTGCTCTATGCGTGGATCGAAGAACACCTGGGGGAACAAGCCAATCAATGGGGTCCCGATATGTGGGATCTGGCCATGGAAAGCCTCTCCTACGAAGTCGGCTTTGATCTGACCAAAGCGGCCTGGGTGCAAGAGATCGACGGCGTGATTACCGCCGCCTGGGCCAAAGATGAACTCAGCGTTCGGCAGGAATTCCCGAGCGTCGAGATCAACCGCGTGGCCTATGGCCGGGGATCGCTTTTCCAGCGCTCCCTGACCTTCACGGATCTATGGATCTCCTTGATCGATTACAATCGGGGTTTGTTCGACATCCATTACCCCGAAAATTTGCTCCTCCTCTTTGGCGATTACTCACCGGCCGGGGTCGAAGCGTTCACGCGCCAACTGACTTCGCAAATCGGCAACCGCAACTGGCAGCGTTTGGCCGTGGTGCCCGCCGATCCCGAGTTCAAGGCCCAAGTACAGAAGCTCCGCGACACGCCCAAAGACATGCTCTGGACGGACCTGAGCCGCCTCATCATCGCCGCCAAGTGCGCCTTTTACAGCATGCACCCCTCGGAGATCAACTTCGGAGAAGATCGCGAACACGGCGCGCTGAGCGAACCCAATCAAGAAGCGCAGATGGCGTATGCCAAAGAAGAGGGTTTTGACGCGATCCTGCACCACCAGAGCGACTGGCTGAACCGGGCCATCGTCTGGCCACGGTATGATGATCTCGAAATGGTCTGGCTCAATCTCCATCGCGAATCGGAAGAACAACGCATTAAGCTGGCAACACAACGGGTCGACAAATATTGGACCATTGACGAGGCCCGCAAGCAAGAGAATCTGCCACCGCTGGCGGACGGCCGCGGCGCGTTGCCGTTGCCGCTGGCCTTGCAGGATCAACAAGCGGATCTCCAACCAAAATTGCCGATGAATGCGGACGGATCCGACGCGAACGGCCAGCCACGCGGCGAGCCGCCGAAGCCAGGGAAGACTCCCAAGCTCAAGAAAAGCGCCCCGATATGGCGCCCGCGCGTGCCGAGCGCGACGACGCCGGAAGGCTGGTGGCGCGTACAAATCGGCGGGCGGCGCTATCTCATTGAGCGCACGCCCTATGGCACCCGCTATCACGGTCCCAACGGCGCGTTAGTTTTTCACACCAGTGACCGCGCGCGGAATGTCGAAGAAGCCGCCGAATGGCTCGAACAGATGATCGAAGGAGCAAAAACACGATGAGTCGGATGACCGTAGAACGGGCGCTCGACGCCGCATCGCCCACTCGCGTCAATGAAGCCGCGATCCTGGCGATGAGTGATGCCCTGCAAGGCCTGGCGCAGGGCATGAAACGGATGCAAGAGGAAGCGGATACCCGTTACAAGGCGTCGGAAGAGCACGTCAACGGCGCGATAGGGGCCATGGACGCCACGGCCACCGGATTGCACCAGGATCTTGCGAATGTAATTGTACGGTTACAAACGCTGACTACCTGGTTAGGTCACAAGTTTCCCGAGTTTGAAGCCGAGAGCCAAGCCATCCTCCAAGGCATTATCGCCGACGCCGCCGCGGTCGCGGAAGCCGCAGAAGAAGAGACCGAAAACACCGAAATCGAGCGTATCCAGGAGGGTGTCGAATGAAAGCCCAAGTCCAAACCCGTTACCAATTTACCTTTACCGAAGACGAATATCTGACCCTGGCTGCCTTAGTGTTGGAGGGCCAAGAGGTCACCGAATCCGAGGGTCGGGAAATGGCACGGATCGTGGAGCAGTTTCTACGCTATGCCGAGGTATTCGATGACGCGGCACCGGGGCCTGATGAAGAACCTGCAGAATCTCCAGCGGAGGACGAAGCCGAGGAGGAAGCGATCGTCGCGGCGGTCGAATCCGTGAATGCTGTGAATACGGCCAAGCGTCACCGCAACCGATCGCATCGTTAAACCATGACGCCGCTCATCCTGGAAGGTTGGGAACAGCAGCTCACACGCATGGCCGCCGAAGCGAATGGCCTGCCGTCCGAAGCGGTGGGACCATTTGCCGATCCGACCCTCGATCAGGCCGAACACCGCACGCTCCACGCCTTGGAAGCCCTCTTGAGCGGATGGCTGCTCGCCCGCTGGCCGTGGATCCAAGGCAGTCTCCGCATATGGACGCCGGTGCAAGCGCAAACCTGGGAGGCCATGACCGCCCGGCCTTTGCGCATGGTGCCGATCGCCGAACAGATGGTCCGGCAAGCCTGGCATGCCGGGCAACAGCAGGCCGCGCGACCGCTGCCGAGACGCGCAGAAAGGCCCGCAGGGAAGCCCGAAGGGCGGGGACGGGTGATAGAACCTCTCCGCACCGAAAGGCCGCCGCGTGGCCCTTCTCGCACGCCTCCGGGGCGTCCGGTGAAGCCTCCCATTCCCCTCCTGCCCCGCCAACAGCAGAAGGAAGCCGAATGGATTGTGGAACAAGCCGCCGCACAGAAAATCCGCCAGTGGGCCGACGAGATTCGCGACGAGATTCGCTGGCAGGTAGTCGAAGCGGTCCGGCAACGGATGAGCCCTGCCGCGTTGGCCAAGGTATTGGAAGATCGCTGGCGGCTCTCGGGTTACCGCGCCCGGCGCATTGCCGTGACAGAGCTCAATGCCGCCTATGCCAGTGGCATGCTCCTGGCATTGCCCGAGCATACGACCGTCTATGTGGCGCCGATCGGGGATCGGAAGGTCTGCGCGGATTGCAAGCGTTTGCTCGAAGGCAAGTATTTCACCGTGCTCCATCAGCCACCGCTGCATCCGACGAAATACCAACGCGAAACCTGCTTGTGGCCCGCGAAAAACGGGATGACGGGGTCGAATCACCGGGATTGGGATCCAGCGACGCCGCTGCACCCTTTTTGTAGGCATTTACCCATTCCGGTTGACCAATCGCCGCTCGGGAGGTGATGCCCCGATGCCATTAGTCTTGCGCAAGGGATGGGTACGCGGCTATGAGCGCCGCGGTCCATCGGGGCGCAAAGTAGTCGTGCGTGCGTATTGGCGAGAGCATCTCAAACCAGTGGGAGCCGGAACTTGGCGCGACTTGGGATTGCCGAATTGGGAAAGCCTCGCCAGCCATCGCGCACTAGCTCCGTTCCCAGAATGGGACTACAAACAATGGCTATTGCCTGCCCGATTGATGGCCTATATGATGCACTTTCTGCCGGGATTGGAAAAGGGGTCCGATGGAATACCCTATCTCGTCGCGAAGGACGGCGTGCACGTGCGTTTAGAGCCGGGCGGTCTAGTGCATCTGCAAAAGCGCCCTGATCAGCGCCGCATCGGGGCTCTTCCGGCGTTAGTCGTGACGCTTAAACATCCCTGGGAAATTTGGCGACAACCCGTCGCGAAAGATCGGTCTGCAGGGCGCTTGTATATGCGGGCGTTTCGCGGTTCGCGTCGTCAGAAGGCGGCGGTGGTCATTGCGCGGGTGGCTCAAGGACGGGTGACGTGGTGGACAACGTTGGCGATGTCCGATCCGCATGATGTTGACCAAAAGCGCCACGGAACATTGCTATGGAAGGACTATTGAAAAAGGAGCCGGCTCGCCAGCCTTTAGCCTGGTGACCGGCCTGCGGCATGGTCGCATCGTGGCCAAGGCACGCGCCATGCAACAATATCCCCGAAGAATCATCGGCCCACGGACCTGACGGGAGGTTAGGGGGATTGGTGCCGTGGCACACCCCGAGCCCCTTGCAATCCCAGTATAGCAGATGGGAGGTGAACCGATGCCAGTCAACATGGTCCGCTCGCCGCATGAAGAGAAGATGTGGCAGCAAGCCAAAGCTGCGGCCAAACGTGAAGGCCACGCGAAAGATTGGGCCTACATCAATGGGGTCTTCCAACGCATGAAAAGTCACGTCGGCGGCGCAAAAGGCACCGACGCCTACCGGAAGCAGATGCACCGGAATAAGCAGGGGCGGCTCGTCCTGAAGCGATCCAGCGTTGCGAAGTCTTTTCGAACGACCGATCTGCATGCGCATGGCGGCGTTCCGACGGATCGCGTCTATGACTACTTGCATGAGAATTATCCTGCGCGTGTGCTTACCTGGGTCAAGCGAGCCGAATGGCATTTTCAGCCGAAGGTCCGCTTGTCGGATATCCAAATGGATCGGCGACCAGGCGGCAGAAATCCCGATAAGGTGAAAGCCATCGCCGACGCGGTCAAGAAGCGCGAGCCCATGGAACCCGTGGTCTTGGTGGATACGGGCGATGGCAAGTATCGCATTGCCGACGGCTATCATCGGACGCTGGCCCACAAACACGCGGGCGAACATACCATTCGTGCCGTGGTCGGCATGGGGGTTCCTGAACATGGCCCGTGGGAACGTGCGATGCACGAGGCCAAGCTCAACAAATCGCAGGTTCGCAAGACCCGCGAAACCGAAGCCGGCGTCGCCATGAACCCACAAGGTCCGGTCAAAATGCAAGACGACATGATCACCGAACAGGGCGTCATCGCGCCCGAGTATCGCCCGATGGAATCGACGACGGATCGCCCGGAACCGGGCATGCTGCGCGTCTATGACAAACACGGTCGCAAGACCAACCGAGTCCAGAATCCGCAGTCGAGCGCGAAGCCGATGGTCTTGAGTCGGCGCAGTCTGGCAATCGCGCAGGAGTTGGTGAAGGCGGGTCCGACCCGTTCGGAAGAAACCTTGATCGAAGAACTCGCGGAGGCCATCCACAATATCTGGATGGGCTGGGCGGTCCACGCTGCCGAGAACGTCGATGCCAAGACGCGCAAACGCTGGCAACCGATGTTTGTCTCCTATTCAGACCTGTCCGAGAGCGAAAAGCAGAAGGACCGTGTGGAGGCCATCGCGCTCTTGGATATCGTACGAGAGAATCCATTGAAGAAGTCGCGACTGGTTCTCCGCAAGGCCCGCGAACTCCCTGATGGCGAACACTGGGTGACGATCACCAAAGAAGACAGCCCGCTCCACGGCCGGCATATTCTCCTCGACAGCGAGGGGCGAATTCGCGGCGGTGCGGTGCCCAAATTCTTTCATTGGAAGCATATTGATGAGATTCACGGCAAGCACCTCAAGCGCCATTGGAAGGAGCACCAAAAAGCCGTTAAAGACGCCAAAGGGCATCTCCAAAAGCTCGAGCGGCAGATTCCGCAGCTTGCTCGCGACTACGCCCGGATGCATCGGGAGAGCCAAGGACCGAGCTTGCACCAACGCATTCGGCAGGTCACGGGCGGCCACATGATCAGCAGCCATCCATCCCACGTTGGCGACCTCGCGGGCGAATTTCGAGAGACGGTG
>JAJZZR010000303.1 GCA_021797465.1 Pseudomonadota bacterium
CCAGGAGAGCGACGTCCGCGCCCTGCTGGAGAAGCAGGGCTATACCCGCTTCATCGAGCGTCCGGCCGGGCGGCGCCGAAAATCCACGCCCGAGCCCGAAATCGTCCTCGAAGTCGTTCAGGACCGCTTCCGCGCCGCGCGCGCCGAGCGCAGCCGCATCGTCGAGTCGCTGGAAGCGGCACTGCGCGTGGGGCGGGGCAAGGTGAACATCCGTGTGACCGACGAGAGCGATCCGCCGAACACCCTGGCGATCTGGCGCTACTCGAGCGGCCTGCATTGCGCCGAGTGCGACCTGTCCTACCAGGAACCCACTCCAAGCCTGTTCTCGTTCAACTCGCCGCTCGGCGCCTGCGAGACCTGTCGCGGATTCGGACGCGTCATCGGCATCGACTATGGGCTGGTGGTGCCCGACGACGCCAAGACATTGCGCGGCGGCGCGGTCAGACCCTGGCAAACTCAGTCCTATCGCGAATGTCAGGAGGATCTGGAGAAGTTCGCGCGCAAGCGCGGCGTGCCGCTCGATACGCCATGGCGCGAGCTGTCCGCGGATCAGCGTCGCTGGGTCATCGAGGGCGAGGGCGAATGGAACAAGGGCGTGTGGTACGGCGCTCAGCGGTTTTTCGCCTGGCTCGAGAGCCGCTCATACAAGATGCACGTGCGCGTGCTGCTGTCGCGCTACCGCGCCTATACGCCCTGCGAGACCTGCGGCGGCGCGCGCCTGAAGACCCAGGGCCTGCTGTGGCGCGTGGGCGATCACGACTCGGCCCAGGCGGCGCTCGGCGGCGCCACGCCGTTCCGGCCGCGCGGCGCCGAGTGGAGCGATGAGGTACTGCCGCGTCTGCCGGGTCTGTCGATCCACGATGTCATGCTGCTGCCGCTGGAGCGCGCCCGCGAGTTCTTCGAGCGGCTGCGCCTCCCGAAGCCGCTCGATGAGGCCACCGACCTGCTGCTCAGCCAGGTGCGCGCCCGCTTCGGCTACCTCGGCGACGTCGGCCTGGGGTACCTGACGCTCGACCGCCAGTCGCGCACGCTCTCCGGCGGCGAGGTCCAGCGTATCAACCTGACGACCGCGCTCGGCACCTCGCTAGTCAACACGCTGTTCGTGCTCGACGAGCCCTCGATCGGATTGCACCCGCGCGACATGCAGCGGGTGATCACGGTGATGAAGCGCCTGCGTGATGCCGGCAATTCGTTGCTGGTGGTGGAGCACGACCCGCAGATCATGCTGGAAGCCGACCGGATTCTCGATCTCGGGCCGGGCGCCGGCGAGCGCGGCGGCGACATCGTCTTCTTCGGCACGCCGCGCGAGATTCGCCGCAGCGCGCACTCGATCACCGGGGAATACCTGAGCGGCAGACGCCACGCCGGCGGCGAGCGCGCGGCCACCGGCGCACGGAGCGGACCCGATACCCGGGCAGAGATATCCAGGCGCCCGGCCGCGGCCCTTGGGAAGCGGGCGTCACGCGGCGAGAGCATTCGCGGCGCGGCCGCCGAGCTGCCCGGCGCAGAGGTCGTGGCCGAGGCCCGCTCGAATCGCTGGCTGGAGCTGCGAGGCGTCACGCATCACAACCTCAAGAGCATCGATGCGCGCATTCCGCTGAAGCGCCTGGTCTGTGTGACGGGGGTGTCCGGCTCGGGCAAGTCGACGCTCATCGAAGACGTTCTTTACCCCGCTCTGCTGAAGTATCACGGCAAGCCGACCGAGGCGCCCGGCGTATTCGCGACACTCGGGGGCGCCGAGCTCATCGATGACGTGGTGATGGTCGATCAGAGCCCGATCGGCCGCACCACACGGTCCAACCCCGCGAGCTACGTCGGCGCCTTCGACGCCATCCGATCACTGTTCGCGACCGAGCCGTCGGCGATCGAGCGCAAATACACCGCCGGCACGTTCAGCTTCAACTCAGGCACCGGGCGCTGCCCGACCTGCAGCGGCAACGGCTTCGAGCACGTCGAGATGCAGTTCCTGTCGGACGTGTATCTGCGCTGTCCGGACTGCAACGGGCGTCGCTACCGCGACGAGGTGCTGGACATTCGCCGCGAAGGTGCCGACGGGCGGCGCGCGAACATCGCCGAGGTGCTCGAGATGACCGTTACCGAGGCGCTGGCATTCTTCAGCGACTCCCGCGAGGTATGCCAGCGTCTCGCGCCGCTGGCCGACGTTGGCCTGGAGTACGTCACGCTTGGGCAGGCGGTACCGACCCTCTCCGGCGGCGAAGCGCAGCGGTTGAAGCTCGCGGGACACCTCGCGCAGGCCGGCTCCGTGCTCTCGAGCACGACGCACAAGGGCAAGCTGTTTCTGTTCGACGAGCCGACCACGGGTCTGCATTTCCAGGACGTGACCCGGCTGCTGGGCGCGTTTCGCAAACTGCTCGCCGCGGGCCATTCGCTGCTGGTCATCGAGCACAACCTCGACGTGATCCGCACCTGCGACTGGATCATCGATCTCGGACCGGAAGGCGGCGACGCGGGCGGCCGCGTGGTGTGCACCGGAACGCCGGCCGACGTGCGCGGCAACGCGCAGTCGCACACCGGACGGGCTCTGGTCGACTACGAGCGGGCGCTCGCCGGGGAGCCGGCCGCCGAGAGCGCGGCGATCGCCGAGCCGGCCCCGCGCTACGGCGCGATCGAACGGGACGCCCGGCGTGACATCGTCATTCACAACGCGCGCGAGCACAATCTCAAGAGCATCGACGTGCGCATCCCGCGCAACCGGTTCACGGTCATTACCGGGGTGTCGGGATCGGGCAAATCGACCCTCGCCTTCGACATCCTGTTCAACGAAGGTCAACGGCGCTACCTGGAGTCTCTGAACGCCTATGCGCGCCAGTTCGTCCAGCCGGCGGCCCGGCCCGACGTGGACGCGATCTTCGGTATACCGCCTACCGTGGCGATCGAGCAGCGCACCAGCCGCGGCGGGCGCAAGAGCACGGTGGCGACGCTGACCGAGATCTATCATTTTCTGCGGCTTCTGTACGTGAAACTCGGCAGCCAGTATTGCCCCGACTGCGACGCGCCGATCGAGCCGCAGAGCACCGCCTCGATCGCGGCTCGCCTGCTGCGCGATTACCCCGGCAAGCGCATCGCGCTGCTCGCTCCGCTGGTCATGGCGCGCAAGGGCTACTACACCGATCTGGCCAAATGGGCCCACAAGAAGGGTTTCAAAGCCCTGCGCGTCGACGGCGTCACTTTGCCGACCGCGCACTGGCCGCGGCTGTCACGCTTCAAGGAGCACACCATCGAGCTGCCCGTGGCCGACATCGACGTCAGCTCGCGCACCGACACGCTGCTGCATGATGCACTGGCGCGCGCAATTGATTTCGGCAAGGGAGTGGTGCACGTGCTGGCGCCGGGCGCGGCGCGCGTCACGGTTTTCTCGACCAAGCGCGCCTGTCCGGACTGCGGACGCAGCTTCGCCGAGCCGGATCCCCGCCTGTTCTCGTTCAACTCCAAGCACGGCTGGTGCGAGAGCTGCTACGGCACCGGCGTCGCATTGCCGGGATTCGACGCGGAACAGACCGGAGAAGAGCACGGGTGGAACGATTGGCTCGCGGCCGAGCCGCCGGTCTGTCCGGCCTGCCGCGGCCAGCGGCTCAATCCGGTCGCGCTCAATGTTCGGTTTCGCGACCGCTCCATCGCCGATCTCACCGCGGAACCGGTGCGGCGCACCGCCGAGTTCTTCGCGCGGCTGAAGCTCTCGGGGCGCGAACGGCAAATCGGGCGCGACGTGCTTGCCGAGATTCGTTCCCGGCTCGCCTTTCTCGAGCGGGTCGGCCTCGGCTACCTGCAGCTCGAGCGCTCCGCCCCCACGCTCTCCGGAGGCGAGGCGCAGCGCATCCGCCTCGCCGCGCAGCTTGGCTCGAACCTGCAAGGCGTATGTTACATATTGGACGAGCCAACCATCGGATTGCACCCGCGCGACAACGCGGTCCTGCTCGACTCGCTCACCGAGCTCTCGAGCCATCACAACACGCTGGTGGTGGTCGAGCACGACGAAGACACCATCCGTCGCGCCGATCACGTGCTCGATCTCGGCCCGGGCGCCGGCGTGCTCGGCGGGCAGATCGTCGGCGAGGGGACGGTTCGGGAGCTGATGCGCAATCCGCACTCCATCACCGGACGTTTCCTGCGCCATCCCTTGACCCATCCGGCCGAGCCCCGCCGCGGCACACGGCGAGACTGCCCGCATCTGACCCTGGAGAAGATATCGCTGCACAATGTGCGCAGCGACGTGCGCATTCCGCTCGGCCGGCTGGTGGTGGTCACGGGTGTATCGGGCTCCGGCAAATCGACCGTCGCCCGCGATGTTCTGTACACCAACTTGCGGCGGTTGCTCGGGGCGGCTCAGGACACGCAGCGCAAGAGCCGCGGCGGAACGGGCCGGCGCCGCGCGGCCGAACTGATCGGCTGCCGCGCCATGCGCGGCCTGGACCATCTCGACCGCGTGCTCGAGGTCGACCAGACACCCATCGGCAAGACACCACGGTCGTGTCCGGCGACGTACATCGGGTTCTGGGACGACATCCGGCGGATTTTCGCGGCCACCAGCGAGGCCCGGCTGCGCGGTTACACAGCCAGCCGCTTCTCGTTCAACACCGGCGGCGGGCGCTGCGACGCGTGCGAGGGCCAGGGGGTCAAGACCATCGAGATGAGCTTCCTGCCCGACGTGAAGGTGCTGTGCGACGTGTGCGGCGGGCGGCGGTTCAATCCCGAGACGCTTGCGGTGCTGTGGCGCGGCCGAAGCATCGGCGACGTGCTGGCGATGAACGTCGACGAGGCGGTGTCGTTTTTCGAGGCCCATGCGCATATTCATCATGCACTGAAACTGCTGCAGGACGTTGGCCTAGGCTATCTGACCCTCGGTCAGCAAAGTCCGACGCTCTCCGGCGGCGAGGCGCAACGCATCAAGCTCGTGACCGAGCTGGCCAAAGTCCGGGATCCGGCCGCCGCGGGACCGCGTCCGACGACCCGCCGCACGCTCTACGTTCTCGATGAGCCGACGGTCGGTCTACACATGGCGGACGTCGAGAAGCTGATCCATGTCTTGCACCGCCTGGTCGACGCCGGCAACACCGCGGTGGTGGTGGAGCACAACCTCGATGTGATGGCAGAGGCGGATTGGATCGTCGACATGGGACCGGAGGCCGGCGAAAACGGCGGACGGGTCGTGGCCCAGGGAGCGCCGGCGGTGGTGGCACGCAGCGCCAAACGTTCGCATACCGGCCGGGTGCTGGCGGCATTCCTGGCAGAGCGCTGCCCGCGCGCCTGAGGTACAGTGGCGGCATGGCCCACGATCTGGTCTGCTGGAAATGCGGGGCATCGCTCACGGCGCTGACGCTGCCGCTGCGCCGACTGGAGGAATGCCCGAGCTGCCGGGCGGAGCTACACGTCTGCCGGATGTGCCTCGACTACGACACGTCCGTCGCCAAGCATTGCCGGGAACCCACGGCCGAGGAAGTGCGGGAAAAGGATCGGGCGAACTTCTGCGATTTCTTCAAGCCGCGGCCCGGCGCGTACACCGCGCCCAACACAGCCGAGGTGGCGCAGGCGCGCACGGAACTCGAAAAGCTGTTCAAATGAGCCGCGGTTCGGAATGCCTCAGCGGCCGGCACATGGCCGATACCGCACCCCGGCGCGCGCCGCGCGTTCGCGAAATGCCTCAGGGCGCGGAAGCGCGACGCCGTTAACCGTCAGTTCTTTCTGACTCTCTCGCCCAACCGCTCGAGCAGGCGGGTGAACGGCGTGCTTTTCTCCGACTTGCGGGACAGCGCACCCGCGCGGGCGTCGGTCGCGCCGTCTCGTCCCTCGTCAATCGTCAGCTCATTCGCACCGAGGATCTCTAGAGTCTCTTCCAACGTCTTCGGACCGCGCGGCTCGCGCGCATGCACTTGAGTGCCGCCCGCGGATCGCTTCTGCGACACCACCGGTCGCAGCTCGCGCACCGGCGCCTTGGGCCGCCGCGATTCGGCCGCCGGCTCAGTCCCACTCGGCGCCGGCGCATCACCGTCGAATAGCGTGAATTCGTTGTCAGCGCGCTGGCGTTTCTTTGCGGCCGCACGCAACGGGATCGCGCTCGAGTCGCCGCTGACGCGCTGGCGCTCCTCTGCGCTGACCGGGACCACGGCGGCCGAGACGAACTCGGAGCGAACGTAAGCGGCGACTTGCTTGGCCGAGATCGGATCGTTGAAAAACCCGAGCCGCAGCCCGAACCACTTGCGGCCCTCGCGGCTCCCCTCGACGCAGTAGAGACTGTACGCGCTGAATATGGCGAGCGGCGGCAGCTTATCGACGCTGATCGGCTGGACCGACCATTGCAGTTGCACCGCAAACGCTGCGGGCTTGGTCGACCCAGGTGTACCCCCACCCTCCAGGCACTGCAGCGCCTGCGCATCGTTTAGCGCCACTCCGGGAGTCGGCAGGGGCAGTGGACGCCGCGTGCCCGTCGCGGCAGACGGCTGATCGAGTGAGGCGAGGACTTCCTTGATGTTCGAGCCGGCCAACGCCGCCGGCGCCTTCGCGGCACGGGCCGCCGCGAGCCTCGCGCCGGCCGGCGGCGCGGGGGCCGCGACCCCGGGACGCTTGGCCTCGGCGCTCTTGCGCGGTTTGGACTCTACCGCCGGTGCCGCCATGGCGGCCGGTTTCGCAGCGGCCGGCGGTGCGGCGGAGGAACCCGCTGGAGGTTGCAACGTCGGCACGACCGGGGTCGCCTCGGCGGAGCGCGCCGGCGGGATCGGCTCGACGTCCGCGGCCAGCTCGATTTCGACAACGGACTCCGCCTCGGGCGCTGGCGGCCGCGGACCGGCCGCCTGCGCAGCCTGTGCCTCGGCGGCGGCTACCGCGCGGGCCCGCAGCTTCTTCCCGGGTGCTTCACCGGCCCAGGCGCCGGGGTACACCTCGCGCACCAGACCCAGCCAGCTCTCCGCCTCGGCCTGCGTCGCGAAGAACCCCATGTGCAGCCGGAACCGCTCACGCCCTTCTTCGAAGCGGCGGCTCACGAAAAAATTGAAGCGGCTGAGTTCCGGCATGTCCGCGCGCGGCAGCGCCATGGGGGTGCTGGAGGAGCACAGATTGATCACGAACGGGCCCGCCTCGGCGGCAGGCTCCACCGATGCTGCCGCGCCGTCCGTCGGAAGCGGCGCCAGATTTTCCGCTGGTGTCATGTCTCTTGGACGCTCGGTTGAACGCCCCGGCGCGACGGTGATTCAGGACATGCGGGAGGAGCGAGCGATGCGCCTGTCGCGCGATCGTGGCGGCCCCGCCGTCATGGGATCGTCCCGAAGACCGGTGGCTTTGCGTCCCCGCCTTTCGACGGGTTTGCCCTTATCACATTGGTAAGTGTCGAGGCAGGAGCGCTGCGAGTCAAGCGCCGCTTCGAGACGCAATTCTCAGGACGTTTCGACCGCAGCGGCATGCGTACATAACGCAGCTTGAGCGCGGCGGCGGATATCGTTTATGTCCCAAGCGGGGCGCGATATGTCATCCCGGCCGCCGGCGGCTCATGCCGGATTGCCGAGGATTGCGGGCAGGTCGAGCCCCTTCTCGCGTGCGCAGGCGATCGCCTCGGGATAGCCGGCATCCGCATGGCGCATCACGCCGCTGGCCGGGTCGTTCCACAACACGCGGCCGATGCGCCGCGCGGCCGCCGCCGTGCCGTCGCAGACGATGACCAGGCCGGCGTGCTGCGCAAAGCCCATCCCTACGCCGCCGCCGTGGTGAAACGAGACCCAGGTCGCGCCGGACGCGGTGTTCAACAGCGCGTTGAGCAGCGGCCAGTCGGACACCGCGTCCGAACCGTCGCGCATCGCTTCGGTCTCGCGATTGGGCGAGGCGACCGAGCCCGAGTCGAGATGATCGCGGCCGATGACCACGGGCGCCGCGAGTTCCCCGCGCGCGACCATGTCGTTGAACGCCAGTCCCAGCCGATGCCGATCGCCGAGACCCACCCAACAGATCCGCGCCGGCAGGCCCTGGAAGCGGATCCGCTCGCGCGCCATGTCCAGCCAGCGATGCAGATGCGTGTCGTGCGGCAGCAGCTCTCTCACCTTGGCATCTGTTTTGTAGATGTCCTCGGGATTTCCCGACAGCGCCACCCAACGAAACGGTCCCATGCCACGGCAGAACAGCGGCCGGATGTAGGCCGGAACGAAGCCCGGGAAATCGAACGCGTCCTGCACACCCTCTTCCAGCGCCATCTGCCGGATGTTGTTGCCGTAGTCGACGGTGGGTACGCCGGCGGCGTGGAACTTCAACATTGCGCGCACGTGAACCGCCATCGAGGCCTTGGCCTCCCGCACCACGGTCTGCGGATCGCGCTCACGCATCTCGAGCCAGTGCTCGACGCTCCAACCGGCCGGCAAGTAGCCGTTCAGGGGATCGTGCGCCGAAGTCTGGTCGGTGAGCAGATCCGGGCGCACGCCGCGCTCGAACAGCTCCGGGAGCACCTCGGCGGCGTTGCCGAGCAGGCCGACCGAAACCGCTCGCCGGCCTTCGCAGGCACCGCGGATGATCTGCAGCGCATCGTCGAGGCGCTCGACGGCTTGATCGAGATAACCCGAGCGCAGGCGCATCTCGATGCGCGAGCGCTGGCACTCGATCGCCAGACACGATGCCCCGGCCATCGCCGCCGCGAGCGGCTGCGCTCCCCCCATGCCGCCGAGACCGGCGGTGAGCAGCCAGCGGCCCGCGAGGTTGCCGCCGTAGTGGCGGCGGCCCATCTCGACGAAAGTCTCGTACGTGCCCTGTACGATGCCCTGACTGCCGATATAGATCCAGGAGCCGGCGGTCATCTGACCAAACATCATCAGCCCCTTGCGGTCGAGCGCGTTGAAGTGCTCCCAGGTCGCCCAGCGCGGCACGAGGTTCGAGTTGGCGATGAGCACCCGGGGGGCGTCCGTGTGCGTGGTGAACACGCCGACCGGCTTGCCGGACTGGATCAGCAGGGTTTGATCCGCCTCGAGCCGCCGCAGTGTGGCGACGATGGTGTCATAGCTCTCCCAGTCGCGCGCCGCGCGCCCGATGCCGCCGTAAACGACCAGCTCGGACGGCCGCTCGCCCACGGCCGCATCGAGATTGTTCATCAGCATGCGCAGCGGCGCCTCGGTGAGCCAGCTCTTGGCGGTACGCCGGGTACCCGTCGGGGCACGGATGACCCGCGTGGTATCGACGCGGGTGTGAGTCGGACGATCTGCGCTCATGGGTCGGCTCCCGTGTTACTGAGGGCGAAGCTCGAGCAGGCGGCAAGCGCCCGGCGCAGCACGGCGACGAGCGCCGCGGCGCGCTCGGGTACGAAGGGCGGCGGCCAGTTGTCGGGATCGGGCGTGGCCGGCTCGTCGAGATAGCCGCGACAGGCGAGCTCCATCTGTACCGCGTGCACGTTGCGCCGTGGAGCGCCGTAACGGCGCGTGGTCCAGCCGCCGACGAAGCGGCCGTCGGTGACGCGGCTGAAGCGCGGTTCCTCGCAAGCCTGCTCGATCAAGCGAGTGAGCGCCGCAGCGCAACTGGCGCCGCGGTGGGTGCCGATATTCAAGTGCGGCAGCTCGCCGTGGAACAGCCGCGGCACGCGCGAGCGGATCGAATGCGCGTCGTAGAGCACCACTCGGCCGTAACGCTCGCGCAATCGCTCGATCTCCTGTGCAAGCGCCGCATGGTAGGGCTCGAAGAACCGCGCGCGGCGCTCGGCAATCTCCGCATCGTCCGGCGCCTGACCCGGGCGGTACAGCCGCTCGCCGTCGAAGGTTTCGGTCGGGCACAGAGCCGTGGTAATTCGCCCGGGATACAACGAGATGCCGGATGGGTCGCGGTTGACGTCGATCACGGTCCGGCTGATCGCGGTGCGCACGGTGGTCGCGCCGAGCTCCAGGGCCCTGGCATAAAGCCGCTCCACGTACCAGTCGGTGTCTTTGCGCGCCAGCCATGGCGAGACGAGACGCGGCGCGAGCTCGGCGGGCAGATCGATGCCGGTATGCGGGAAGCTGACCACCAGGGGCATCTCGCCGCGGCGGATCTCCAGTCCGTTCGCCGTCATGCTCATGTCAAGGCCGGCAGCGGCACACTCACGGCGGCGTGCAGCAGCTCGCGACTGCTCACGAGCCCGGTCGCCGCCTCGATGTCAGGATGCAGGTAGCGGTCATCCGTCAAGGGGGGAATGTGGGCACGCACCCGCTCGCGCACAGCCTCGAGCGGCTCGCTGGAGCGCAGTCCCCGGTGGAAATCGCAGCCTTGCGCCGCGGTCAGCAGCTCGATGCCGATGATCGCCGCCGCATTGGTAACCATCCGGTGCAGCCGCCGCGCCGCATGCGCGGCCATCGAAACGTGATCTTCCTGATTGGCTGAGGTCGGAATCGAGTCCACGCTCGCCGGATGGGCACGCTGCTTGTTCTCGGCGACCAGCGCGGCGGCGGTGACCTGGGGCATCATCAACCCGGAGTTCAGTCCGGGGTTGACGGTCAGAAACGCCGGCAACCCCGAGAGCGCCGGATCGACCAGCATCGCGATGCGCCGCTCGGCGAGCGAGCCGATCTCGCACACCGCCAGCGCGATCACGTCAGCGGCGAAGGCGACCGGCTCGGCGTGGAAGTTGCCGCCGGAGAGCGCCTCGTCCGACTCCGGAAAGATCAACGGGTTGTCCGAAACTCCGTTTGCTTCGCGCTCGAGCGTGACGGCCGTGTGGCGCAGCAGATCGAGCGCCGCGCCCATCACCTGCGGCTGGCAGCGAATACAGTAGGGATCTTGCACGCGAGGATCGCCCGTCCGGTGCGAGGCGCGGATGGCCGAGCCGGCCATGAGGGCGCGCAGCGCAGCGGCGGTCTCGATCTGTCCGGGATGGCCGCGCAGCGCGTGGATGCGCGCATCGAAGGGTGTGTCGGAGCCTTTTGCCGCCTCGGTGGCGAGCGCTCCGGTGATCAATGCCGACTGGAATACCGTCTCGACGTCGAACAGCGCGGCCAGCGCGTTGGCCGTGGAGAATTGCGTGCCGTTCAGCAGCGCCAGCCCTTCCTTTGGCGCGAGCGTCAGGGGCGCGAGACCCGCACGCCGCAGCGCCTCGAGGGCCGCGACCCGCTCCCCGCCCGGCAGCTGAATCTCCCCCACACCGATCAGTGCCGCGGCAAGATGCGCCAGCGGCGCCAGATCCCCCGAAGCGCCGACCGATCCCTGCGCGGGCACCACCGGCAGCAGGCCGCGCTCGAGCATCACGCACAACCGGCGCACCGTTTCAGGCCGAACACCCGACGCACCCCGGGAGATGTTGGCGATCTTCAACGCCAGCATCAGCCGTGTGACGGACGGCGGCAGAGGGTCTCCGACGCCGACACAATGCGAGAGCACGATGTTGCGCTGCAACCGGGCGAGATCGGGCGCGTCGATGCGCACACTGGCGAGCTTGCCGAACCCGGTGTTGATGCCATAGACCGGCGCGCCGCGGGCCGCGATCCGCATCACGGCCTCGGCGCCCCGGGCGATGGATTCGAAACAGGCCGCCTCGAGCGAGACGTTCGCGCCGCGGTACACGCCGGCCCACTGCGCCAGGGTGACCTGGCCGGGCTTCAGGACGAGGCCGCTCATGTGCCGCTCCAGAAGCGCGCGTGCAGGGGATTGCGCCCGAGCCAATAGACCAACTCGGCCGGCCGTTCGGCGTTCCAGATGGCCAGATCCGCCCGCTTG
>JAJZZR010000464.1 GCA_021797465.1 Pseudomonadota bacterium
CACGTTCGTCATCAAGATCGGCCGGCGTCCGTATTTCTCCGCCAGCCAGCCGAACAGCAGCGCGCCCACCGGCCGCATCGCCAGCGTCAGGGTGATGCCGAAGGCGACCGCGGTGAGGCTGGCGCGCAAATCGGTGCTGATCGCCTTCAGCGACACGATGAAGATGAAGAAGTCGAACGCATCGAGCGTCCAGCCGCCGAGGGCCGCGAAGTACGCGTGGCGCTGCGCCCGGGTGAGGGCCGTGAACTTGCGGATCAATTTCATGCGCTCAGCCCCCGCCCGCCGGATCTCCGGCGCCGCGAGCCCGCGCCCGCTGCCGGATTATCCCCGAATGCCGCAAGGGCCGCTGCGAGTCATCGAACCCGCGCCACCGCGCCACGGCGGGAGCGCGGCTCCCGAGCGTCGCACAGGGGAGCCGGCCGTCGCGAGCCCGGGATCCTCGACAGCGGCCCGGCGGAGGCTCTCAGGCGAGCTTCAGCCGCACGAAGAGCAGTCGTTTCACCAGGTCGAGAACCAGCGTGAACAGCGCGGTTGCCGCGAACACCAGCCCGATGACCGGCCAGGGAAGCCGGTGCAGCGGAAAGCCGCAGCCGGCCATGAGCGCTATGCTCAGAACATTGACCACGGAAGAGGCGACCACCCAGGCGCTCGGCCGCGAGCTCCAGAGCCAGCGATGGTCGCGCACCACGTAATAGGTGGCCTGGATGACGAACACCAGAGTCACGGTGGCCAGGGTGCGCAGCCCGTGATCGGCGACCCAGCCGAAATGAAAGTGGGCGACGGCGACGACGCCGCTGCAAAACGCGGCGGCAACGACCCCAAGAACGATTCCCGCGAGAGTGATCTGCCCGATTCGCCAGGCATTCGGCATCGGCGAGGCGCGCACGTTGTCGGTGGTCGCGGACATGGCGAGAAAATCGCCGCCGATCATGACCAGGACGATCATCATCGGCGTGAGGATGGCGCGCGTTGTGAGCAACAGGCCCACGGTGAGCAGCAGCATCTGTGTCATCTTTGCAGTCACGGACCGCAGCGTGTACGTCAGAATCCGCTGATAGGCCACACGTCCAGCCTTGACGGTCTCGACGATGCCGCCAAGACCCGGCTGGGTGAGCACGATGCCAGCGGCAGACTTGGCCACGTCAGTGGCCGTCGAGACCGCGATGCCCATCTGGGCTTGACGCAGTGCGGGCGCATCGTTGGCGCCATCACCGCACATGCCCACGGTACGCCCGTCCCGCTGCAGGGCATGGACAATTTTGAACTTGTCCTCGGGGAAGACGCCGGCGAAGACACCGAAATCCCCTGACCGTGCGCTCTGCGGCGGCGGACCGGCCGGACAGATGGCCCCTTCGATCCCCACGGCGCGCGCAACCACGGCGGCGGTTGGCGCGGCATCCCCCGTCACCATGATCGTGCTCACGCCGAGGGACTTCAATTCCCCGATGAGCTGGCGGGCATCGGCACGAGGCTCATCGCTCAATCCGATCAGGCCGACCCAGGAGAGCGCCTGAGCAGGTCCGGCCGCCACCGCGAGCACGCGGTCGCCGCGGCTCGCCATTTCTTGCGCCGACGCGGTGATGTCCGAGGGGGGCGGCGAGAGCGCAGCGATGCGGCTGAAGGCCCCTTTGACGATCCGCAGCGTCTCACCCGTTGCGTTGCGCGCTTGCGCCTCCGACATCTTCTGCGCCGGATCGAAGGGCACGAAGCGCACGCGCGCCGGCAAACCGCTCGCCGGACGCTGCGCCGCGGCGCTGCGGATCGCCGCGTCCACCGGATCGAGTCCCGCGTCGGCACTGGCGAGGGCACCCCAACCGAGCACCTGCGGCGCATCGAATCCGGGCGCGGCGTACACGGCGGTCACGGCCAACACATTGCGCGTCAGGGTGCCGGTCTTGTCAGAGCACAGCACGTCCATGCTCGCCGCCTCGTCGATCGCCGACAGGCGCGTAGGCAGCACCCCCCGCGCGGCGAGCGCGCGGGCGGCGATGGCCGAGGCGAGCGTGAACGTCGCCGGCAAGGCGACGGGAATGGCCGCCAGCACGGCGGTGAGGATCAGTCGAATCGCTTGCGCGCCCGGCATGTGCGCCTCGGTCGCGTACACCAGCTGCACGAGAACCATCGCGGCACTGAACAGCGCCAGGTTGCGCACGATACGCATCACCGCCTGCTGCTGCGAGCTCGGGCTCTGAGCGATGCGCACGAGCTGCGCGGTCTTGCCGAATTTCGTCGCGGCGCCCGTCGCGGTGACCTCCGCCACCGCCTCGCCGCGGCGCACGAGCGCTCCGGCGTAGGTGGAGACGCCGGCAAGCGCCTCCACCGGCAGGGATTCTCCGGTCAGCATGGACTGATCGAGCAGCACGTCACCCTGGCGCAGCACGACATCCGCTGGGACGATACCGCCGAGAGAGAGCTTCACCACATCGCCCGGGACCAGCTCCGTCGCGGGCAGGGTGAGCCACTGCCCATCGCGCATCGCCACGGCGTTCAGTGCGAGCCGTTCTTTCAGCGCTTCGAGCGTCGCGCGCGCGCGACCTTCCTTGAACATGCCCAGGCCGCCGTTGAACAGCAGCAGCACGGCGATGACCACCGCCTCGAGGTACTCGTGCAGCATGAACTGCAGCAGCACCGCCGCTTCGAGCATCCACGGAATCGGCGCCCAGAATTTACCGAGCGCCCGCAGCCAGGGGCTCGGCTCGGTTTCCGGTACGGCGTTCGGACCGTATTGCGCGAACCGCCGGCGGGCCTCATCACGCGTCAGGCCCAGAACACTCGCGGGCGTCGCGGCCTCGAGCGCCGCTCCAGCGCTCCCGGTGGGTTCGGCGGCGCGATCCGCGCTCATCGAGTGGCCGCACGCCCATCGCGACGCGCACCGCCGCGCTGCGCGCGGGTCGCCACGGTGGCCGTGGAGCGCCCTTCAGCGCATCCGGCACATACGGTTTCGGGCATGGGATCTCCCGTTGGGATCTGCGGCCGATCGAGTCGAAAAATTATCGATCGCACCACATGCGGCGCACAAGTACGCACCGAACCGCCACAGGTACGCGATTGCCGCAATAGGCCCCGCCACCACGGCGCTCCGCCGGCAGTCCATCGCCGGCGAGCGCTGCAACACATGCGCCGGAACCGCAGCGCTAACGGCGCGCTTCGGCGCCGTTTCCCGAACTCACCGGTGCGCCCGCTTCAATGCCGCCTCGATACCCGCCTCAGCCAGGGGCGCCATGACCGCATAGCCGGCCGGCGACGGATGGACGCCGTCCGGACTGAGAGAGTGCTGCAACCCCCCCGCGGCGTTTTTCATCACGGCGTAGTAGTTCACGTAGACGTCATGGTGCTTCGCGGCATAAGCCTGAATCCACCGGTTGAGCACGGCGATCCGGTGCGCCGGATTGGGCACCTGCGGGTGCCACCAGTAATGGACGGTCGGCAGCAGCGAGCACAGAACCACGGCGATGCCGTTGGCCCGGCCCAACTGCGCCATGGATTCCAGGTTGCCCTCGACCTGGCGCAATGTCACCGGACCGGCATTGCCGGCCAGATCGTTGGTGCCCCCGAGGATCACGACCACCTTGGGATGAAGGTCGATGACGTCCTGGCGAAAACGAAGCAGCATCTGCGAGGTGGTCTGCCCGCTGATGCCGCGGTTGATATAGGGCTTGCCGGGGAAGGACTTGCGCAGCTTCCATCCCTCCGTGATCGAATCGCCGAGAAAGACGACCCGGTCGGCGCCCGGCGCCGGTGGACCCAACCGCCGATCCGCCGCCCGGAAGTGCGCCAGATCGGCGAAATCCACCAGCAGATTATGATCGAAGTTGGCCCAGTACGTGCCGGACTGCCATGCCGGAGCGGTGAGCACGAGGGGCGCGTGCGTCTTGCGCGGTCTGGAGGGAAGTTTCATGGCCAGCGCCGAGAGCGAAACGCCCAGCGCGGCGAGCGCCGTCAGCACCAATGTCAACCGTTTACGCATTACCATACTCCCGCGCGCGTTTTTGCTCGCGCGACTATACAACCTAGACTCTCGATTCGAAAGCGTGTTGGTGACGCGTCGTGCGTCTCCCGGCGTCTCGATGCGCCGAGTCCACACCGCCCCGAAGCGACGCGCAACGATGTTGCGACAGCCTGAGGGCGCGATGCTGCCTCCGCGCGACCCCATGTCCCGACATCGCCCGCGCCGCGGCCCGAGAGCCGCGACTCACTTCTCCGTCGCGAACACACGCGCTGCAAAGCGGATGAAGTACGGCCAGTTCGGCGCGGGCGTATGGCCGTAAGGCTGCCGGCGAAACGCCGCGTATCTGGAGCCGACCATCGTGTCGAGCGGCGGGTACGGCGTGTGTGTTCCGAGCCCTTTCTCGCCGTACATCTTCCACGCCGGACTGGCCGCCGCCTCCGCCATGAACATCCCGCGCGCGTCCTGCCAGGCATCGCCCGGAATCGCGCAGGCCGGATGCATGATCAGCGAGCCGGCCCCGACGAAGATCGCGCGCGGCGCCACCAGGGCGAGGAGCTCCTGACTGTCCACCGGCATGTCGTTGGCCGTGTAGCCCGGCGAGGCATATCGCAGGAAATTGCCGGCGAACCACTGGAACTCCGTCGGCGAGGCGAGGCTGCCGAGGTTTTCGCCGTAATTGCGGCGATAGAGATCCGCTCCGCCCTTGCCCGAGGACGAGATGTAGCCCACGGCGATGCGCGGATCGTACGCGAGTGCCAGCAACGCCGCCTTGCCGTCGCGCGAGTGACCCATCACGCCGATTTCATGGGGATTGACCTCGGGGTCGGTCTCCAGATACTCGACCGTGCGGTTGATGGCCCAGGCCCAGGCGCGCAACACACCCCAGGTGTCCATCTTGCGCGGCTTGCCTCGATTGGTCAGGCCGATGATGCCCTTGACCAGGCCCGCGCCGTTATCCGGTTGCACCGCATCGTAATCGACCGAGGCGAACCCCCAGCCGCGCTTGAGCAGCTGCTCCGCCGCCGGCTCGGTGGGCGGGCCGACGGCGATGCACATGCTCGTGCCCGGGAAGTGCAGGTAGGGTCCGTGATGCCCGTTCATGCCGGGGAAGAATGGATGAATGAAGATATCCCCGATGATCACCGGCACCCGCTTGCCCCGGGCCGCCGCCGGCGTCGCGAGCGTGACCGGAATGTCGACCGTGATGGCCGGGTCCCTCGAGTTGTCCACCTGACCTATCAAGTGCTCGACGATGGCGGAAACTCCGTAGACCTTCTCCTCATGGACGCTTTCGACTTTCCAGGTGACCCTCGGAACATCCTTGGGCTTCTTGCCGTAGACATACTCGGCGAACAGCGCCCTGATCTGGGCGCGACGCTCGCGCCATTGCGCCAGGGTCTTAACCTGGGTTCCGTTGCTCAAAGTCATGAGCGGCGGAAGATGCGGATAGGGATTGGCCTTGGCTTGGTCGTAATTGGCGAAATTCGGACGATGCGGATAGATCGCGTTCTTCGCCTTGCGCAATGCGGTGATGCCGAGTAGCCGCATCTCGCGCCTTCTCTCCTGCCTCGACGCTTTCAGCACCGCCGGGGACATCCCGAAAGTGAACACCTTCTTGTTCGGCCGCGCCCCTGCGACAGCCGCATTGCCGAGCACCGCGCCGACCACGAGCGCCACGCCGAACCGCACGAGATTGCGACTCGCGTCTTTGCGCTTGCGTCCGCCGCAGTCTTGATCACACCTCTTCATGTTGGATTCTCCTGGTGATTGCTTTTGAGATACGGCTCTCGCCGGTGCGGACTCCCTGTTCCCGCATGCGGTCCGCGGCCACCCGCGCGCACCGCCCCACCCCCACCGTGTGTGACCACGACGCCACGTCTGGGTTCGTGCGCGGCCACAACCCATTCAATCCCGAGCGGATCTGACGGCGCAACCGGCCGAGATCTCCCGCTCTGATGCGTCCGGTGTACGCCCTCGTACTCCGCTCCGCTTGCCACGCGACATCTCCGGAGCCGCACCGGTCCGCCGTGCGGTCTCGGCGGACCCGGTCCCGGATGCACAAGACCGCCATCCACAAACAGGCCGGCACGCGGGGACAATGGGCAGAGCCCGGGCGCCAGCAGCCGCACGCGCAACGGATCCCGACCGTCCATCCGCCGCTTAGCCTTTGCGCGCGCTCATGCAGAGCGCCTCCAGCGCTCCCGCGGCGGCTCGTCGCATTCGGGCGACGAGCGCCGGCCGGGCAATAGGTGCAACTCCCGATGCCCCGCATGCGGAATTCTGTGGCACAAAGACGCCCGGAATTTGGCTGAGGACCGCGGCAGCCATGCGCATCACCGACAGCTTGCAGGGTCGAATCTCTCCGGTCGCGGACCAGCCTGTCTATCCGGGTTCCCGGTCCATCGTCGGTTCACTGCGGACCTTGCGCACGCCGCTCTTTCGACACATCGTCGAAAGCAGCGCCAGTTGCGTCATGGTCGTCGACACGGCGCCCGACCATCAACCGATCGTCTATGCGAGCCCAGCGCTCGAGAAGCTCATCGGCTACAGCGCTGCGGAGCTCCTCGGCGCCGATTGGGAACTGGTCCTGAACCGGCGCGCCGACGGCGCGCCACCCGGCGCGGTGCGCGCCGCGCTGCGGCGCGGCTCGGCAGTGCGCGAGATCCTCCAGGCGCGGCGTGGCGACCGCTCGACGCTGTTCGTCGACGTGTGCTTTGCTCCGCTGTGCGGCGGACCAGGAGTCGCCGCCCTTCGCGTCGCGTTTCTCAACAACGTCACCGCTGACTTCTGCGCGCGCGAGACGCTCGAATACCGTGCCTGTCACGACCCGCTCACCGGGCTCGCGAATCGATATTTGCTGCAGGATCGTTTCGACCGCGCGGCATTCCAGACACAACGACACGGCGGCGGATTCACGCTGGTCCTGCTCGATCTGGACCGGTTCAAGCAGATCAACGACCGGTTGGGACACCGAGCCGGCGATGCGGTCCTACGCGCCGTCGGCGCCCGATTGGAGCGGCTCGTGCGCGGGGAAGACACTGTGGCGCGATGGGGTGGCGATGAGTTCGTGATGATTCTCACACAGACCGAGGGCGCCGAGGCGATCCAGATCACTTTAGGCCGGATACAGACAGCCTTGATCCACTGGGATGGGGGCGGTGGCACTGAGGATTTCGAAGTGCACTGCAGCGCGGGAGTTGCCACGTATCCGGGGGATGGCGCGACCCTCGAGGCGCTGCTGGAAAGGGCCGATCAGCGCCTCTACAGCGAGAAGGGATGATGACCCCGAGGCGATTGCGCGCAACCGCTGCGAATACCGACTGACCCAGGACCGCGCGAGCATGCGCACCGGTCAATCCATCGACTACGCGTACGCCGGGCCGTCCGCACCGCAATGACAGCCCCGGGGGGGCCGCCTGGAGGGCACGGCATGAGCGCCTCATACGAAGCGTTGGCGAGTGCCCGGCAGGCGCGCCGAATGCGGCGGAACGGGACGACCCGCTGGATGCGCCGGTGCAGCGTCTCGGACCTGCCGATCGCCGGCAGCACGTAATCCCGGATCGACTGCTCCACCGCACGCTGGCTGGCCGCGCAGCTGAGTCCCGGCAGATACTGCGCCAGCCTCCCCTCTCCGCAGTGCGCGATCGATGCCATCGCCGCGCAGACTGCGTGCGTCCTCATTTGACCAGAAATGGCATTTTTGGCCGCACGCAGCGGGACGCGCGAACGTTCAACTCATTGATTTATCAGCTTCTGTCATGTCCGCGTGCCGTGCGGGACAAAAGCTGGCGGAGCGGACGGGACTCGAACCCGCGGCCCCCGGCGTGACAGGCCGGTATTCTAACCAGCTGAACTACCGCTCCACCGGAAAGGGCGCGCATCCTATCGGACGCCCTGACCGATGTCCACCCGGGAGCGCGCTGGACCGCGCCCCCTCCTCGACGGCAGGCCTGCACTCGGTGAACCGATATACCCAATGCGGCTCTAATTCGTTGAAGTCGTAGGGTTCCCTTCCGTTATAGTCTGGCCATGAACAAAGTCCTTGCCGCCGCGGCGGCCCTGGTCGCCTTCGGGACCGGCGGCCTCGTCACAGCCGCCTTCACCCCGGCCCACGCCGCCCTCGGCCAGCCTGCCGCCTCGGTCGCGGCCGACCGGGCGCGCATGAAGGCTCAGCTGCGCCAAGTCGCCGGCGCGGGCTATACGGTCGATCAGATCACCACGCCCGCCGGCACGGTGGTCAAGGAATTCATTTCCCCGGCCGGCATCGTATTCGCCATCAGCTGGTTCGGTCCGACCATGCCCAATCTCGCGCAGCTCCTCGGTTCCGCGTATTTCCAGACGCTGACCGCCGCGGAGAAGACGCATGGCTTTGGCCACGATCACGTGCAGCTGCGCACCCCTCACCTGGTGGTGCATGCCGGTGGACACATGCGCCAGTTTTTTGGGCTCGCGTACGTGCCCTCCTTGGTGCCGTCCAATCTTTCCATTTCGGACCTTCACTGACCCCCAGGGAGGCTTCCCCGTGCGCAAGGCCCTTCTCGCCGGTCTTCTGCCCATCGTGCTCTCGATCGCCGGATGCGGCGGCGGCGGCGGCATCTCGACCTCAGGCGGCTCGAGCCCCCACATCGGCCAGACCATCTCCGGCTCCGGTCCGAATGTCGTCACCATGACAGTCGACGGCGGGCCGGTCAGCAGCTCGCCCGCTGTGGACACCCCGTACATCACCGTGACAGTGTGCGTGCCCGGCAGCACGACGCAATGCCAGACGTTCAACAACATCGAGGTCGATACCGGTTCGTACGGCTTTCGCATCCTAGCGGATGCGACCGACGCCTCCGGCAACACGTTCGATCTGCCGCTTCCGGCGGAGAATGACACCAACGGGGCTCCCTTCGCCGAGTGCGCGCAGTTCGTCGACGGTTTCACCTGGGGCACTGTCGCGACAGCCGACGTGCACGTCAGCGGCGAGACGGCCAGCAGCGTTCCCGTGCAGGTGATCGGCGATCCGACCGTCAGTGGCGAGTCCAGCTTTCCGGCGATTCCAACCGCCTGCAGCGGCGTCGGCACCTCCGAGGACACCGTGGCCACATTCGGCGCGAACGGCATCCTCGGCATCGGCCCGTTCGCGCAGGACTGCGGCTCGGGCTGTGCCGTAACCACCGACAACGGCGACTACTACGTCTGCCCGGCCAGCGGTTGCCAGCCGAGCACGATGGCCCTCGATGCGCAGGTCGCCAACCCGGTGTTCGACTTCCAGACCGACAACAACGGCATCATCGTCGAGCTGCCCGCGCTCGGCTCCTCTGGCACCGCGCCCTCGAGCACGGGCGCGCTGGTTTTCGGGATCGGCACCCGGGGCAACAATCAGCTCAACGCCTCGACGATACTCAGCACCAACAATTACGGCGACATCACCACCCTATTCAACGGCACGTCGCTCCCGTACTCGTACTTCGACACCGGCTCGAATGCATATTACTTCGACGACAGCGCCATCCCCGACACGTGCATGAGCAACGCCGGCTGGTTCTGTCCGGTCAGCACACTCACCCTCGATGCGACCAACGAGGGCACGAACGGCACGGAATCCACGGTGAGTTTCTCCATCGCCAACGCCCAGACCCAGTTCAATACATATCAGAACAACACGGCGTTCGACGACATCGGCGCGAGCGCGGGCAACGAATCGACCTTCTGCCCGAACGGCGCCAGCAACTGCGCGTTCGACTTCGGCCTGCCGTTCTTCTTCGGCCGCGACATCTACATCGCCTACGAGGGCGCCAACACCAGCGCCGGCCTGGGTCCCTTCTACGCCTATTAACGAGCGCTGGATCCGGGCTGCCGGCCGGCCGGCACCTCTACATCGACCGTAGGGGCGGCACCCGGATCGGGGTCAGCCCCGCGCCGTGCAGCGCCCGATCGAGCTGCTCGACCTCGGCCGCGGTGCGCCGCCATTGGCGTGCCGCCGCATCGGTCGAGGCCAGCGATGCGCGCAGCACCCGCTTGTCGGCGATGGTGGGCGCCAGGTCCGCCGACTCGGCATTGGCCTCGAGCGAGCTCACCTGGGCATTCAAGTCCAACAGGCCATTCGCGCCCCGGCCGGAGGTCCGGGCCGCGAGACGATGGACCTCGGCGGCGAAGCGTTCGGGGGCCTTACCGGCCGCAATGCGCGCCGCAAGCTCCTCCAGGGCGCGATGCACCGGATGCTCCGCAGCGTACAGCGCATCGAGACGCTCGATGCCGCGACAGGCACTCTGGCTGTAGGTCAGCAGCGCGCGCAGATCGGCCATGCTGACGTGCTCACGCGGATCGAGCCGCACCACCAGCGGTGCACGATATTTCTGCCCGTCGGCGCTCAACACCACCGTGTAGATACCGGGCAGCACGAACGGTCCGTCGACGGCGGTCGGCGTGTTCTCGCCCCACACCGCCGCCATGCTGTACTGATAGGAGATCGCCGATGGCCGCGCATACCGCAGGTTCCACACGAAGCGGTGCATGCCCGGCGCGGCCGACAGCCGCTTCGGCGGCTTCAGCCAGCCCTTGGCGAAATAACGGAAGGCATGGATCGGTCTGGGCACGGCATTGGAGGCGAAGCGGCGCACTCGCTTGCCCTTGAAGTCGTAGATCGCGAGCGTCACGGGTCCGTGGGTATGCGGCCCCAGCCAATAATCGATCGGCACACCGTCCGGCGGGTTCTGGCCCTGCGGTGTACCCGGCGGCAACGGCGTGTCCTGATTGTTGTTCCAGTGTACGCGCCAGGCGACCTCGGGCGCGAACAGGTGCGCCGCGGCGGCGAGCACGGCCGAGGACAGCTGGCGCAACGGCGTCACATCGTCCAGCACCCAGATCGCCCGGCCCTGGGTCGCCGCGATCAGATCGTTGCCGTGCACTTCCAGATCGTTCACGCGGGCATTCGGCAGGTTCAGTTTCAATGACTGCCAATGCGCGCCGTCATCGAACGACACGAACACACCGGTGGTGGTCCCGGCGTACAGCAGCCCCGCGCGCACCGGATCGGCGCAAATCGACACCACCGGCTCGCCGCGCGGCAGGCCGGTGTCGATCGCCGTCCAATGCGCGCCATAGTCGTGTGTGCGCAAGACATAAGGATGGAAGTTGCCCTGGCGCTCGTCATCGACGGCGACGTACGCGGTGCCTGGATCGAGCGCCGAGGCGGAAATCTCGCTCACTTTCTCCCAGGCGGCGATCTGCGGCGGGGTGACGTCGAGCCAATGCGCGCCGTCGTCACGAGTCAGCTGCACCATTCCACTGTCGGTGCCGACCCAGATCTCGCCGGATTTCACCGGCGAGGGCGCGATGGTGCTGATGACACCGAAGCCGCATTCGCGCGCCATCAGGCCGGTCGCCCGGGCTGTGCAGCCGTGCATGTCGGCCACTTTGCCGGTGAGATCCGGCGAGATCACCTTCCAGGTCTGCCCGAGATCGGTCGATTGGAACAGCACCTGCGCGCCGAGCAGCAGCGCGTACGGCTTGGTCGGGGTGAACACCATGGGGGTCACCCAACCATAGCGGTACTTGACGGTGAGCGGCGAGGCGCCATAGCTCATGACGGGATACGGCGATACGTCCGCCACCTGTCCGGTGCGCGCATCCCAGCGCGTCACGGTGCCGCCGAGTCCGCTGCCGAACACCAGGTT
>JAJZZR010000254.1 GCA_021797465.1 Pseudomonadota bacterium
GACTACGCATGTAGAACTGACTGGCCGAGGATTTGCGGACGCGGGTTCGATTCCCGCCGTCTCCACCAATAACAAAACCCCAACCGTTCTCGGTTGGGGTTTTTTCTTGCCCGATCGCGCCGGTTCCCGCGTACTCGTGCGGGTTCCTGCGAACGCCTGCGGACTTCGGCAGCCGCCCGAATTGGCCGTTCCGGGCCACATTTCACTCTCTCCTTGCCATTCCTCGCTCCGACCTCGCTCTCTGAAACTGGCCCGTAGTCCGCAAAGGCCGCATGCCCACCCTATACAGATCAAATGGTTACGCGCGGACGAATCAAGCGGTTGGATTGCGGCATTGGGTAGCAAAGAAAATCAGGGCTGTTGCGCACTCGGTACCGGTAAAGGCTTGCGCTCCCACGTAGAGCGACAGAGCGGTTTCCAGCGCATCCACCGCACACAGAGCAGGGCCTCATCTCCATCCTCGCCCTGAGTAATGGCTTCCGGCACGTCTGAGAAGGTCACCACAAAGCCACCTTCCTGCTGCGACTCCAATACTGCCGGAAAGTCGAAATCGCCCACGATCACTCCTTTATCCCAAGCTGTTTCCTGGCAGAAGACAGTAATGGCGTGAGTCAGTTCGATCCGCTTGCTGGATGCCGCCGTGTAAGCGTGCGCGCGCCGAACACTGCGACCGCGAAAGCCGCGACGCCCACCGTGAGCGCAGCCGTGAGCCATGGATCGTAGCCCGACCCCTGGTTCGGGAAGAGTTGCCAGGCCGTGTTGTAAGCCGCATGTCCGACGATAGCGGCGAAAAGGCTTCCACCACTCGCGTCGTAGAGCCACACGAGCACGACACGGAACACGACGGTGAAGAACACCTGGCCGAGAATCCACGACGCGTCCCGTCCGGCCTGCAGGTAGGGTCCAACGTGTAGGAGCGCCCAAAGCACTCCGATGATGAGCGCCGCCCCTAGCGCGGTGTAGACCTCCTGGAGCGGCTCGAGCAACGTTGCGGACCACGCGAGTTCCTCGCTCGCGGCGGCGATGAAGAAAAGCGCGAAGAGCAGCGGCGTTTGCCACCATGCCACGTGCGGACTCGGGAGCGGCATGCCGAGGATGCGCATCAGGACATACTCGACTGCGAGCACGAGGGGCATGAGAAGCGCACTAGCGACGAGCCAGGTGCGCGGCTGTAACCGCCGCCAGTCGCCCACCCGCGCGAGCAACCCGCGGACGCTCGCCCAGCCGCCCGTCCGATAGGCCGCCCACATCGCGACGAGAGCAATGCAAAGGAACATCAGAGCGCTCAGCGGTACACCTGGCAGCAGGCGTGCACTGGAGAGTTCGCCTAGCACCAGCAGGGGAACGGAGAGCAGGAAGATCGCAAGGATGACGATCCAAGGTCGCGGAGCAACTCGATGTTCCAAGGCGAACCCCTTTGCAACACATCTGCAGGAGATAGGCGGCATGGTTTACCAGTACGGGAGCGGACGACCCACACCACGATCCGGTTGAAGATTGCAATCGCCTCGCCGGCGGTCACGTCCTGCCAGACAGTGTGCCTTGCTCCGTTTCGGAGAGGCGGCAACTGACACCGGGGGTGTACGCATCCAGATATTCCCTAAAGAGCACATGGATACAGCTAATTAAGGCCGTCGCGTTTCGAAAAGCACTTCAGGGTATTGTTGTGCGGGCCCATTAAGCAGCACCTCCGGTCGGCCCTTCAGGTGCCGGTCGAAGAACGCCAGCGAGTAGGCACTGGTGATGCCTTGCGCCCGCCGTCCATCGATCGGCCCGGTGACACCCAGCCAGGAGGTGAGCGGGGAGATGAAGGAGGCGTCGGAGAAGTCTTGGTGGAACATCCCAGGCACCTGCACGAAGTAGCCATCTCCTGGCAGGCTCTCGAACACTGCCCGCATGGTGGTCAGAGTTTCGTCGATGTCTGCCTGTGCCCATCCCTCGAGCTGCATTGTCTTGGCATCACGGGTGAGCCACATGGTCGGCCGCCTTAGGCCTGCCCGGACCACGTCCGCGGGCATCCAGACATCCATCACCAGGCAGGCCCGAAAACGCGGCTCCAACAGGCAGGCTTCGGCACTGACTTCGCCGCCCAGTGATAGCCCGAAGATGCCGGCACGCTGCAGGTCCAGCCGCCCAGTCAAGATGCCCTTCGGGTCAGACTGGTTCAAGGCGCCGAGTTGATTCAGCGTGAAGATGGCATCTTGCGCGAGATACGGAATCTTGCCGTCCACGAATGTGCGGTCGAGCATGCGCGTATCGAAAGTCGCCGTGCGCCCGTCCGGGAAGGCCACCCCACTGGCGGCGTACGGGTGATCGATGGCTGCGACGATGTAGCCGTGCGACACAAGCTCCTCAACGAGCCGGGTATTCTCCTGGCGAAAGCCGCTGCGCCCGTGCGAACAAATCAGCACGGGGAAGCTGGACTCGCCATGCGCCACGGGCGCGGATTCGATGGCGTTGGTGGTGATGTATTTCAAGGGCCTGAAGATGAACGCCGGCCAATGCAGCAGTCGAGCCAACGGCGCAAGAGCGCCGGGATTCGGCACGTAGGGAGCACGCGGCGATGACGGGTCTACCTTGGCTGGATACCAGATCTGCACCATCAGCTCGCGACGGTCATTCGGATCGGCGGTGAAGGCCTCCGGGCGACCCGGGTCCACCCAGTGATAGGTCAGCGTGCCGATCCCATAGGGTCCGCTCGGCTTCGGGAAGCGAAACACGGGGAAAATCATCCGTCTAGCCCATCCGCCAGTGCGATGTTCTGCAGCGGCCGACGGCCACGTTGTGCCGTGTACCGACTCCCGGCCTCGGCACGGTCTCATTTCTGGAGGCGGTTTCAAATTTGAAGTGCAACACCACTGTTTAACTGCCTGATTTGTTGCGCCATTACTTCGGCTGGCGTCCGGAATCCCAAGGATTTCCCTGGGCGATCATTGAGCTCTTCCGCCACCTGCGTCAAGTGCCGCTGAGAATATCCCGGCTTTTTTAACCGGCGCGCGAATCTGCGTAGCGACCGGTCTACACGAGCCGGCTCCGCTGCTCATCCCACAGCGCCGGCGGGTCGACCGCCAAATCGAACAGCGTGATGTAGTTCGGCAGCGTATCGTCCAGGATCGCGGCCACGATGTCCGGCGCAAGCGTGGTCAGGTTGACCATCCGGCTGACGTAGCTGTTGTCGATCCCCTCCCGCACGGCGATCTCCTTCAGGGACTTCGCTTCCCCCGATTCCAACATGGCCAACCAGCGGTGCCCTCTGGCCAGAGCCATCTGCAGCGGCGTCGGTGCCACGTCCCAAGGTCTGGCCGGACTGGTCTCGCCGTTTGGCAGGGTGACCAGCTTGCGGCCGCTGCGGCGTTTGATCTGGATCGGCACCGACAGGGTCAGCCTGCCATCACTCGTCTGGAGGATGTCCGGCTCGCCGGTCCTCTGGATACGGATGTCGCTCATGCCAGCGCCTCCTCTTGTTGTTCGACGGGCTCGGGACGCAGCTCCAGCACCAGACGCTCGATGCCGCAGGCAGCGAGCCGCACTTCGAGGTCGTTGGGCGACACGATGACTTTCTCGACCAGCAATTTCACGATCCGGGTCTGCTCGGCCGGGAACAGTTGATCCCAAATCGCGTCGAGCCGGGTCATGGCCACGGTGATCCTGGCCTCGTCCAGGGTCGGGTCGAGCTTGATCGCCTGCGGGAGCATCTCACCCAGGAGATTCGGGGCGCGCAGGATCGCGCGCAACTGGTCGAGCACCGCCGACTCGAGTTCTGCGGCAGGCAGGCGCGGCAGGCCCGAGGCGCCCGCGTGTTCCTTGGCATCGCGCTGTGGCACGTAGTATCGGTAGCGGCGCCCGTTCTTCTTGGTGGTGTGCCACGGCGACAGGGCGCGGCCATCGTTGCCAAACACGATGCCCTTGAGCAGATACGCCACGGTCGCCCGCGTCGCGTTGCCGCGTACCCGACCATTGGTAGCCAGGATCGCGTGGACGCTGTCCCACAGTGCGCGGCTGATGATGGGCGGGTGCTCGGCTTGGTACCACTGATCCTTGTGGCGCAACTCACCGAGGTAGGTCCGGTTGCCGAGCAGCTTGTAGATCAGACCCTTGTCGATCGGTCTGCCGTCGCGGGTCTTGCCGTCTTGCGTGGTCCACGCCTTCGACGTCACGCCGTCCAGCTTCAGTTCCTTGACCAGCGCGGTGCTGGAGCCGAGCTCGACGAAGCGCTGGAAGATGTGCCGGATCAGTTTGGCCTCGCGTTCGTTGGGCACCAACCGGCGGTTCTCGACGTCGTAGCCGAGCGGTGGCACGCCGCCCATCCACATGCCCTTGCGCTTGCTGGCCGCGATCTTGTCGCGGATGCGCTCGCCGGTGACCTCGCGTTCGAACTGGGCGAAGGACAGCAGGATGTTCAGCATCAAGCGGCCCATCGAGGTCGTCGTGTTGAACTGCTGGGTGACCGACACGAAGGACACGCCGTAGCGCTCGAACACCTCGACCATCTTGGAGAAGTCCGCGAGGCTGCGCGTCAGGCGGTCGATCTTGTAGATCACGACCACATCGATCTTGCCGGCCTCGATGTCCGCCATCATGCGTCGCAGCGCCGGGCGTTCCATGTTGCCGCCGGAGAACGCGGGATCGTCGTAGTCGTCGGCGACCGGAATCCAGCCCTCGGCGCGCTGACTGGCGATGTAGGCATGACCGGCATCGCGCTGGGCATCGATCGAGTTGTATTCCTGATCCAAGCCCTCGTCGGTGGACTTGCGCGTGTAGACCGCGCAGCGCATGCGGCGCTTCAGGACTTCGCTCATCACCGACCTCTCTTCCTGGTGGAGGGCTTGGTCTTGGCGTTGGCGGGCGGCCTGAGCCCGAAGAACAGCGGCCCCGACCAGCGCATGCCGGTGATCTCGCGGGCGATCATCGAGAGGCTCGGGAACATCCGGCCCTGAAAGTCGTACTGGCCGTCGGCGGTCACGATCACGCGGTACTCGGCACCTTTGTATTCCCGGATCAGCACCGTGCCGGCGGCCGGACGGTAATCGCGGTCGCGCTTCTTGACCTTGCCGGTATCAACCAGAGATTCGATGCGACGCTGGTTGCGATCCAGCAGGTTGGGATCGACCTTGCGGAATTCGACCTCCTGCAGCCGGTATGCGATCCGGCGTTCCAGGAACTGGCGGTTGTGCGTGGGCGTGTCGCCGCCGACCAGTTTCTGCCAGAGCGCCCGGATCTCTGCCATCGGCAGCTCGGGCAACCTGGCGATCTGGGCCGCCACCGATGGCGGCGTTGAGAATGATTGTTTTGGCGTGCTCATCATGACTCCGTATTGGTCTTGTTGACGGGGTCTGAATGAACGCGCTGGTTGCCGGAAAAGCCAAGCTCAAACTCGCTCTCTGCGGCCATGTTCGCGGACTGCGCAATACCGCTTCTGCGCAGGCGTGCCAGGCCATTGGCCAGCAACGACGCGATCTCGTGGCGACGCTGCTCCGGCGTCATCCGCTCAGGGTGTAGATGGTTGATTTGATGCATCGGTAGCGGTCCTCTCCGTCAAACTCACATGTTGTGAAATTGTCCGGATGGACCGCCGCCGACACCATGAGGGAGTTTCGAAGGCGTTCGGGCGGGTGCTGGCTGTTGCGGGCTATTGCAAAAAGCGGGTCCCGGTCAGATCGATAAATGACGGGCCAGGATCGTCCTCATGAGCTGGTTTCCGGGCTGAACGCCGCCGATCATCTCCCGGATCTGCTCGTTGACGCGCTGGGTAGAAGCGCCTGCGCCGGGAGCCGCCTGCATCACCGCCGAATACGCATCGAGTACATCGCCCCCGGTGATTTCGTATCCATATCCGAGCGAAATCCAGCGCAGTGAAGCAAGGCCTGCAGCGACAGCGAACTCAGGCTGACTCTCGGCAAAATCCCTGGCCGCGCGAGCCAACGTGCGTGGGTTGGTCGGGCTGTTAGTGACCAACTCGATGGCAACGTTGAACAGGCCGGCATCCTTTGCGGCGGCGAACCACTTGCCTTCAGCGCCTGGCGTGCTGGCAACAAGGTCGCGCAGGATCTGTTCCGGCGACATGTTTGGATATTTTTTGGCGATGGCCCGGAAGGTCGCGAGGTTGGTCGTGCCTTGATTGGCTTCGATCGCATAGCGCTGGTATGCATCCTCTGCCATGCCGGATGACAGCAGGATGGCTTCGCAGGCCTCGGCGATCTGCCAGCCAGGGTCGTTCAGACCGCGCGATTGCTCGGCATATCGAACCGCCTCAGCTTTCTTTCCCATCGCTGCCAGTGCTTTGACGCCCCACTGGCGATCGTGCCACCACTTGAATGGCGCTCGGTCCAGCAGCGCGAGCAGTTGCTCATGGCGGCCAGCAGCGTAGAGCGAGGCAAGGCATGCGCTCGTTCCTTTGAAGAAACCGTGACCTGACGACAGGGGATTCCAAACGTGTTCGACGAGAGGCAAAAATCCATCGGCCCACTTGAGCGCGATCTCCGGGGTGACGCACAGTTCGCCCCAGTGCTCCCCGAGGGATTCGATGTAGGGCATCTCGTCATCTTGCAAGGCCTGCCACAGCCGTTCTAGCCAACGATGTCGAACGCGCGGCTCGATATCAGGCTTGGCAATGATCGGCACCAAGGTCTCGATGGCCGTGTTGACCGCCGAGCCCAGGGCACCCGACGAGCTGTCGACCTGCTCCAGCGCTGGCGAGAGCTTCTCCAGCAGGGTCACGGCACCCTCGGCCGCGAGCAGCGGCGCCTTGCGCGCGACCTGCTTGATTTCCGCGAGGGCTTCCTTGATACGCTGAATCGGCGTGTCGGATCGCCAGCCGAAGGCGTGACGGCGGAAGCGGGAACTGAATTGCCATTTGTGCGCGCTCACGATTGATTCCTCATGATCTATCGCACAGGGTATTGGCCGTTGCGGATGAATCGATCAAAGGTGTCCTCCTCAGCCTCTTCATCATCATGCTGAGGCCGTTGCCATTCAGCGTCGGGCATCAACAACAGCGTCAGTGTGTAGTCGTACTGACCGGCGACCCGGGTCATTTCGGTGACGGGCATGCTAGCGGGTTCGCGCGGAAACCAGTCCTGTGCTCGGCCCGTCTGTTGATCGCCTGCGTCCCAGCCGTTGTAGCTGTGAGCCAGCGCCTGGCGAGGCAACTCGATGGTGTTCTTGCGGGTGGCAAAGTAGGCGCCGGACCGAAGCGCAGCCTTGTTCGACTTGGCCCAGAGCATGTGATCGTCGCGGCTGGCCACCAACACTACGCGCTTCGGAGCGATTTCGGTCCAGCGCAAGGCGGCCGCTGTCAGCGAGACACCATAGCGGTCGCCGCAGTGCCCCAGCAGATCGAAGCTGATCGGCTGTCCATCAACCTGGCGCCGGAAGTCATCCAGCGGCATCAACAGGGTCGAGGCGAACGAGTCGGCTTCGACCTCGATGTCGCGCTCATTGTTGTCCCCGGTTTCGATGTCGTCGCCACCGCACTCGAAGCGATCCTGTTGGTGGCGATGCAAGAGGTAGTGTCCAAACTCGTGCGCAATGGTGAAACGCTTCCGACCTTCCGAGGCCGTTGCACCGTTGTAGAGGATCAGCCATTTCGAGCGCGACTTGTTGGCCGCCAACATGCCATCGAAACCGTCCAGGCCTTCTCCCTGAACCTTGTCGATCGGCGAGGCGGCAAAACACTGACGTGAATACTCCAGCGCCAGTTCATCGACCTTGACTGGAAACCGCTCCGCGCCGAGGACCGCATTGAGCATGGACGAGATGCGGTTGGCCTCCGCCATGGGCTTTTTTTCTCGGTCATTCATCTTCCCACGCGTCGAGGATTTTGCGGATCTTCTTCTTGTCCATCTCGGACATGCTCTTGTACTTGCGGAAGAATGCTTCGTCGACCACTTCCTCGTCCGGCGTCGTGGCGGATTCGGTCAACAAGAACTCGGCCGTCACCTCGAGTACGGCGGCAATCTTGGCTATCTTCTCCGCCGACGGCTTCGGCTCGTCTTTGTTCTCCAGCTCCCAGATGTAGCTCTTGCTGGAGTCGGTGAGCTCGGCCAGCTGCTCGAGGCTGAGCTTCTTTTGCTTCCGCAGTGCGCGGATCTTGTCACCCAATGGGGATGGCACTGCTATCTCCTAATTGTTCCGATTCACTCGGAAGATGATACCACCATACCGAACGAAATCGTACCTGCTTGACAAACCCCTATCCGGCCGGAAATAATCTGCATCGTTCGGTGCGCCGAACGTAATCGGTCTGAAATCCCCAACAAGAAGACGGGGGCCTGGGCTGGTGCCAACCCGATCAACACCTTGCGAAGGGGGAATGTCAATGAACGATGCTGAAAATCTGTCCAAGCTGCTCGGCCACCTGCCGCCGGACGTCTTCCGTGACTTCATGGTGGGGGAATTCAGTCTGGCCATGCCGGAACTGGACAAAAAACAGGGCAAGCAGGAGCAGCGCGCTGTCATGGAGCCGGTGCTGTCGGCCCTGGGAGTGAGCGAGCGCCAGAAGATCGAGGAAGTGGCCGAGCGCATCGTGCTGCTGTCGGACGGCGCCGGACAGGACGTCATCGAAGGCATCAGCCAGGACATCTTCGGCGACGATGAAAAGGCGGCGTTTGCCGCCATCCCGAATCAATATGAACGCGCGCTGTGGCTTCACCTTCATGAGCCCGCGCTTTTCGAAGAGGCATTGAACGCTCGCCAGGCCGACGTGTTCCGCCAGAGCGCGTCGTGCTATTCCGGCTACGTCGCGCCCAAGGACCTCACGGTATTAGACGACGCGGCAGCTCGGCAGGCGTTCCACCAGGCCGTCGCTCAGCACCTTGGTTGCGCGGCGGACACTGTCGCCGTCCAGGTCTTCAAGCGGCTGCGCCCCGACACACTCACCGGCGAAGACGTCGACCTTTACCAGGTCAGCGTGCATCACAACCGACCGCCGGAGATCATCGATCGCGTCCAGGCCAGCGAACTCGTGCCGCAAGAGGTGATCCGTGCGGTCTCCTCTCACATCACGTATGAGCCAGCCAACGGCCATCTGGAGGTCTTGTCCAAAGACACCGACGGCCGCGAGGCACTGGCACGCATCGTGGCGGATTCGCTGCTGCAGTCGCCCATCACCGGCGACAAGATTCCGCTGAAGCAGTATGACTACCAGAGCCTGGCTGCGCCCCGCGCCTTCGATCTGTCCGGCGAGGACGTGGCATCGGTCAAAGTGATCGAACTCGGCTATACCTTGGCCAACCACCGGTCCTTGCTGGTGAAGATCTGGGCCAAGGATGTCGAGGACATCTACACCGCCGCGCGATCACTGCTCTCTCTGTCGTTCGACTTTCGCAACCACCACATCAACTACGCGAAACTGTCGATCCGCATCAAGAAGGTCGGCAAGGAGCGTGCGCGCACGATCGCCGTGATCCTACGCGACGACAACAAGTGCAACATCAAGACCAAGCGGGAAAAAGACCGGGCGCTGTGCGACCGCTTGCTGGCCAAGTGGCAGTTGGTGAAGGAGATCAGTGATGTCGCAGAAGAGCCTGTCGACGAGATCGCTGCTTGATCTGATCGATCTCTTCGAACGATCGAGCCACGCCGTTGCCGATGGCGACGGCCAGCGCCTGCGTGGCGTGCCCGGGTGGGATTTGTCGCTCCGAGCGGCGTTGGGCGACCGTAGTCTCGCGGCATGGACCGAACGTATTGGTTATGCGGGGTGCTATCCGGCGCCCAGAGGTGACGAACGCGTGCCGGTTGAGATCGAGGAAGACGATGACCCGGGACGCTATCGCTACCGGTGCCCCGAAACCTTTCGCACCAAATTCGTATCTGCCGATCTCGTGGCGGTTCATGCCGTCACCGACGCCAAGCTGCTGAACTACCTGGCGGACCTGCTCGGGATTCCACAGGCACATCGACGCGGCATCACGGCGCCCGCCATCAGTGGCGTACTGTGGCATCTCGGCAAGATGCGCATAGCCGACGCTCAGGTCGATGTCTGGCTGGCGCGAGGCCTTTCTTCATCCATCGATCGGGTCTTCGAGCATTTCCGTGCGCCTTCGCTGCCCGATCAGGGATTGATCTTCACCACCGGCCAGGCCCTGCCCGACATCGTGCCGCCACCCTGTAGCTACCGCATCGTTCCGATCACCAGCGTGCTGGTGGACTACGCGGTCAAGCCGAGCTTCGACATCGATCTGATCCACCGGCTGTTGCTGGCCCCATCGGGCAGCAAGGTGGAGAAGTCTCTTCCGGTGCGCTTCGACCCGTATTCGAACACACTGGTCATCGCCACCAAGTCCAGCCAGCCATGGGCCATCAAGGGCCCGAAGCAGGTAGCCGTGGTGAAATATCTGGTCGAACAGTTCGAGAAGGGACGTCATCGAGTTTCTGCAGGAGACATTCTGGTCGCGGCTCACGGCTCAAGGGAGGCTGCGCGAGGCAAGCGGGTCCCGAGCATCTTCAGCAGTAACAACCAATGGCTTGATTACATCGAGCATGACGATGCTGGGTATGGCATCAAATTGGAATGAGCCAGAACTGATATCCACGAACACACACAACCGCCTTCGGGCGGTTTTTTGCTTTCTGGGTCCCGCTTTTTCCTGTTCTTGCTGAGCCCGTACATCAGCCCGTACATAGCGGTGGCTGACGCCCGTACATGCCGAATTTGAAGATGACCTCACGTTTTCGCAATCACCTGAAAGGAGAAAAACGTGAGTGTCAAACACCTCAACCAACGCCAACTGGCCGACCGTTGGGACGTCAGCGAAGCCACGCTGGAACGCTGGCGGTCCGAAGGAATCGGTCCGGTCTTTTTGAAACTGCAAGGGCGTGTCCTGTACCGCCTCGAGGACGTCGAAACCTTCGAGTCCGAGAGCCTGCGCAAGAGCACGTCCGAGCGCGTCGAAGCGGGAGGTGCAGCATGAACCACCTCACCCCCGATCAAGTGCTGGCCACGCCAGCGGGTGAACTCGCCCAGCGATCCAGCGAATCGCTTTTCCAGCTGAAGAACGATGCGGCCGATCTGCTGGCCGCTGCGAAGGCCATCGTCGAGCACGTCGATCGCACCCTGGATCTCAAGTACGCCCAACGCGCCCACGAACTGCGCCTGGCGGCGGGCAAAGACACCGGCGTCGTGCACTTCGACGACGGCCATGTCCGGATCACTGCCGACCTGCCCAAGAAGATCGAGTGGGACCAGGCAAAGCTCACCGACATCACTCGCCGCATCGCGGCCAACGGCGAAGACCCCGCCGAGTACGTCGAGATCAGCTACCGCGTCTCCGAGACCAAGTTCAACGCCTGGCCCGAGACGCTCAAGAGCGCGTTCGCCCCGGCGCGAACGCTCAAGACCGGCAAGCCCGGGTTCCGCCTTGCACTGATTCAGGAGTGATCGCCATGAAAACCAAACCTACGCTGCTCGATCTGCTGCGCAAGCAGCCCGAGATGTACCTGCGGGATCTGCCGGAGACGATTCGCATCCCAGCCCTGGACGGCAGCCGTCCGGATGAAGTCGTCCGCCGCCTGGAGGAAGCCACCATCGACGAGCTGGCCTGTGCCATCCAGGGACTCGAGGTCGAATCGCGAAGTGTCATCCGCCGCCTGAACGGATTGCGCGACCTGCACGACTTGGCACGCAAGCGCGGGGCACACGGCGTCACCACCGTGGCCGAGTCCTTCGTGGAACTCGCCAGCGGAGAGACGAAATGAGCCTCCCGATCATCACCGCAGACCAGCGTCTTTCTGAGCGCCGTGGCGTCAAAGGTGTGCTCGTCGGCAAGAGCGGCATCGGCAAGACCTCGCAACTTTGGACCTTGAAGCCCACGGCAACGCTGTTCTTCGACCTCGAGGCTGGCGATCTCGCCGTCGAAGGCTGGGCGGGCGACACGATCCGCCCCCGGACATGGCAGGAGTGCCGCGACTTCGCCGTCTTCATCGGCGGCCCGAACCCGGCACTGCGCGAGGACCAGCCCTACAGCCAGGCGCACTTCGACGCGGTCTGCGCGCGCTTTGGCGACCCGTCGGTTCTGGACAAGTACGAGACAGTCTTCGTCGACTCGATCACCGTGGCCGGACGCTTGTGCCTGCAGTGGTGCAAGGGCCAGCCACAGGCCTACTCGGAGAAGACCGGCAAGCCCGATAGCCGTGGCGCCTACGGTTTGATGGGCCAGGAAATGATCGGCTGGCTCACGCACTTGCAGCACACGCGCTGCAAGAACGTGTGGTTCGTCGGCATCCTCAACGAGGCTCTGGACGACTTCAACCGCCGGGTGTTCTCGCTGCAGATCGACGGCTCCAAGACCGGGCTCGAACTACCCGGGATCGTCGACGAGGTCGTGACCCTCGCCGAGCTCAAGGCCGACGACGGCAGCGGCTACCGGGCGTTCGTCTGCCACACGCTGAACCCATGGAACTACCCGGCCAAGGACCGTTCCGGTCGGCTCGACGCCATCGAGGAGCCCCATCTCGGCCGCCTGATGGAAAAGATCGCCGGCCCCGCCAAGCCCGCCACCGAGCGACTCGATTTCGCTCGCCCCAATCCAGCGTCTGCCTCTACTTCTGATTCAGCCGCCGCCCCCGAACCCACTTCGACTCAGGAGTCCTGATCATGACCTATTTCGACTTCAATTCCGCTTCCGAACAGACGTCTTTCGATCTGATCCCGAAAGGCACCTTGGTCCGCGTTCGCATGACCATCCGGCCGGGCGGCTTCGATGACGCATCCCAAGGTTGGACTGGCGGCTACGCCACACGCAACGACAACACCGGTTCGGCCTACCTGAACTGCGAGTTCGTCGTGATGGACGGCGAGTTCGCCCGCCGCAAGATGTGGTCGCTCATCGGCCTGCACAGCCCCAAGGGGCCGGAATGGGCCAACATGGGCCGCACCTTCGTCAAGGCGATCCTCAATTCGGCGCGTGGGGTGCACCCCGGCGACAACAGTCCTGCTGCACAGAACGCGCGCCGCATCGGCGGATTCGCCGATCTGGATGGCATCGAATTCCTGGGCAAGGTCGACTGGGAGAAGGACCAGAACGGCCAGGACAAGAGCGTCATCAAGGCCGCCATCACGCCGGACCACAAGGACTACGCCGCGCTGATGGGCGGTGCGCGCCAACCGGCACCTTCGGCCCCCGCTGCCAGCGCCCCCAACGCCTATGCGCAGGCCACCGGCCGGGCACCCGTTCCGGGCCGCCCCAGCTGGGCGCAGTGACGGAGGGCCACGCTCATGATGCTTCGTCCCCGCCAATCCCTCTTGGTCGAACGCACGCTTGCGGCGCTCGACGAGCACGGGAACACGCTGGCTGTCGCACCGACCGGGTCGGGCAAGACCATCATGCTGTCGGCGGTCACCGGCAGGATGTTGGCCGAGCCCGATGCGAAGGCCTGCATCCTTGCCCACCGCACCGAACTGATCGGTCAGAACCGAGACAAGTTCTCGCGCGTGAATCCCGGCATGAGCACGTCCGTGTTCGATGCCAACGAGAAGTCCTGGCACGGCCAAGCGACGTTCGCGATGGTGCAGACCCTGTCGCGTCAGGCCCATCTCGACCAGATGCCTACCCTGGATCTGCTCGTGATCGACGAGGCGCATCACGCTTCCTCACCGACCTACCGGGCCGTCATCGACAAGGTGCTGGCCCGCAATCCTCGGGCGGGCATCTGCGGCCTGACCGCCACCCCGAATCGCGGCGACGGCAAGGGGCTGCGCGAGGTATTTTCCAACGTCGCCGACCAGATCACGCTGGGCGAGATGATCGCCGCCGGGCACCTTGTCGCGCCGCGCACCTTCGTGATCGACGTCGGCGTCCAGGACGCACTGCGCAATGTCCGCCGCACCGCGATGGACTTCGACATGGACGAGGTCGCGTCCATTCTCGACAAGCGGCTGATCACCGAGGCGGTGATCAAGCACTGGAAGGCGAATGCGTCGTCGCGCAAGACGATCGTCTTCTGCTCGACGGTCGCCCATGCACAAAACGTCTGCGATGCCTTTGTCGAATCGGGCGTACACGCCGTGCTGATCCACGGCGAGTTGTCCGATGGCGAGCGCAAAGCTCGCTTGGCCGAGTATGAAACCGGGCGGACCCAGGTGATCGTCAATGTCGCGGTGCTGACCGAGGGCTATGACTACACGCCGACCAGCTGCGTCGTTCTGCTTCGCCCCAGTTCCTACAAGTCCACCTTCATCCAGATGATCGGCCGTGGTCTGCGCACCGTGGCCCCAGAGGAGTTCCCTGGCGTCATCAAGACCGAGTGCATCGTGCTGGACTTCGGCACGGCCAGCTTGATGCACGGATCGATCAAACAGGAAATCAACCTCGACGGGCATCAGGGCGACGGTGATGCGCCGACCAAGGACTGCCCGGAGTGCGGTGCCATCGTTCCGCTGGCCTGCATGGAGTGCCCTCTGTGCGGCCACGTATGGGAGCGCGAGCCGCAGGAGCTTGGCGTGCTGGCGGACTTCGTCATGAGCGAGATCGATCTGCTCAAGCGCTCCAACTTCCGCTGGTGCGACCTGTTCGGGCATGACGACGCGCTGATGGCCACGGGTTTCAGCGCGTGGGGCGGCATCTTCTTTCTCAATGGCCGCTGGCACGCCGTCGGCGGCGGGAAGGACTTGAGACCGCACCTGCTGGCAGTCGGCGAGCGCACGGTGTGCATGGCCAAGGCTGATGACTGGCTCAACGACCATGAGTCCGCCGACTCCGCCCACAAGACCCGACGCTGGCTGAACGAGCCGCCGACCGAGAAGCAACTGCGCTACCTCCCCGAACAGATGCGTGCGGACTTCGGGATGACCCGCTATCAGGCATCGGCCCTGTTGGCGTTCCAGTTCAACAAGTCGTCGATTCAGCGGCTGGTGGTCGCGGCCAACGACAGCCATCGGGAGGCTGCGTGAAATGCGCGATCTGCTATCGCAAAGCCAAGGGGTATGGCTGGTCCAACCCTCGGTTCAAACCGGGCGACCCACAACGCTACTCGAGCGAGTGGGTGTTCTGTTCTCGCCGTTGTCAGGACGCGTTCTGCAAGCTGATGAACAAGACGGAGGCACGCATGATCGACCCGAGTGACATGGAGCTGGCGGCCATGCGGGCGTGCCTGTCGCCGTTGGGTGAGTACGTCGGTTCCATCGGCATGGAGCGGCCCTTGGCGGACTACACCCGGGATGAAGTGCTGACCCTGATCGATGTCGTCGTCACCGCCTATCAGGACCAGATGATCGAAGAGCACGAGTGCATGGCCGCCAAGGATCGTGCCTTCCTGGAGGAGCGCCTGGCCCGTCAAGGGCAAGCCGCTCCGAAGGGGGTGCCGTTCTGATGCTCGACTTTAACTCCCGCCCCAAAATTCACGAACAGATCGGCGCTCTCATCGACGCCGCCCTCGCCGGCGATCGTGATGGACAGGCTCCGCGTACGTACCTCGGCGCATCAAGGCTGGGCGTTGCCTGCGAGCGCGCGCTGCAATACGAGTATCTGCAAACACCAGCCGATCCTGGTCGAGACATTCCCGGTCGCGTGCTGCGCGTCTTCGAGGTGGGACACGCCCTCGAAGATCTGGCCATCCGTTGGCTGCGCATGGCCGGATTCGATCTGTACACCCAAAAGGCCAGCGGCGGTCAGTTCGGCTTTTCCGTCGCGGGCGGCCGCATCCAGGGGCACGTCGACGGCGTGCTGAATGGCGGCCCCACAGAGCTTGGGATGAGCTATCCCACCCTGTGGGAGTGCAAGACCATGAATGACAAGTCCTGGCGGGACACGGTCAAGCACGGTGTCAGCAAATCCAAGCCGGTCCATGCCGCGCAGATGGCCGTCTATCAGGCCTACATGGAGGCGAGCATCCCGGGCATTTCGGCAAACCCTGCGTTGTTCACCGCCATCAACAAGGATTCCGAGGAGATCTGGTTCGAGCAGGTAGCCTTCGACGGAAGCCTGGCGCAGCGGATGTCCGATCGCGCGGTTCGGGTCATCACGGCGACGGACAGCCAAGAGTTGTTGCCGCGCCATGCCACCACGCCAACGCATGTCGAGTGCAAGTTCTGCCCCTGGCAGGACCGCTGCTGGGGTTCGACATGATGGCCGACAACATCATCTGGCTCGATTTCAACGATGCACCCGAGCAGCGCGAAGAGCCGGTCTCCGACACCGACGCGCTGCGCGTAGGGCTGCTGGACCGGCTCGAGGCCGTCCTCCACTACCTGTTTCCGCAGGGACGCATCCGGGGTGGCAAGTTCACCATCGGCGACGTCGACGGCAACCCGGGCAAGAGCCTGGTGGTCGAGATCGATGGACCACGACGCGGCCTCTGGAAGGACTTCTCCACCGACGAAGGCGGCGACGTCATCGATCTGTGGGCGCGGTCGCAGGGTCGCTCCGCCCGACACGACTTCCCACGCATCGCCGGTGATATCCGGCAGTGGCTTGGCCTTGCCCCGCAGACGATCTCGCCCGTGCGCCGCGATGCTCGTAGCGTGCCGATGGACGACCTCGGCGCCTACACCGGCAAATGGGACTACCTGACTCCCGATGGCGAACTGATCGCCTGCGTCTACCGCTATGACCCGCCGTCGGGCAAGGAGTACCGTCCATGGGATGTCCGCGCCCGCATGGGGCGCGCCCCCGACCCCAGGCCGCTCTACAACCAGCCGGCGATCTCGAAGCAGCGAGAGGTCGTCCTGGTCGAAGGTGAGAAGTGCGCCGATGCACTGATCACCTGTGGCATTGCGGCCACCACCGCCATGAACGGCGCCAAGGCGCCGGTCGACAAGACCGACTGGCATCCGTTGGCCGGGAAATCCGTCGTCATCTGGCCCGATCGGGATGCGCCAGGCTGGGAGTACGCCGAGAGTGCAGCGCGTGCTTGCGTGGCTGCTGGCAGTGCGTCGGTGGCGATCCTGGTGCCACCGACCGACAAGCCGGCCAAGTGGGACGCGGCAGAGGCGGTCGACGAAGGCTTCGATTGCGCGACCTTCATCGCCCAGGGTGATCGGCGCATCGTGAAGGCGGCTGCGCCCATGCTGCCCACATTCACGCTCGGTGCGCTGCTCGACGACAACTCACCGCTGCCGCCGGATCTGATCGCCCCGCGCGTGCTGACGCCAGCCGGCATGTTGGTGTTCGGTGGCGCGCCCAAGGTCGGCAAGAGCGATTTCCTGCTGTCCTGGCTGGCGCACATGGCTGCTGGCGCAGCTTTTCTCGGCATGCACCCACCCCGTCCGCTGCGGGTGTTCTACCTGCAGGCCGAGGTCCAGTACCACTACCTGCGCGAGCGTGTAAAGGATGTACGCCTGCCATCCCATCGGCTTCTAGATGCCCGTGCCAACTTCGTCGCCACCCCGCAGTTGCGGCTGGTGCTCGATGACGCGGGCCTGGCGCAGGTGATCCCCGCGATTGCGAATGCTTTTGGCGGCGAGCCCCCGGACATCATCGCCATCGACCCGATCCGCAACGTGTTCGACGGCGGCGATGCCGGTGGCGAGAACGACAACGGTGCCATGTTGTTCTTCCTGTCCCAGCGGGTGGAACGCATTCGCCAAGCCGTGAATCCGGACGCAGGGGTGATCCTTGCCCACCACACCAGGAAGCTCGGCAAGAAACAGTTCGAGGAAGACCCGTTCCAGGCACTGGCCGGCGCGGGAAGTCTGCGCGGCTACTACTCGACCGGGATGCTGCTGTTCCGACCCGACGAGACGCGCACGACCCGCCAGCTGATCTATGAGCTGCGCAACGGCGCTGGCATCCCGCAAAGACACGTCGACAAGATCAACGGCGAGTGGCGCGAGGTCGACGCCAACGAGCGGCTGGTGATGAAGGACTACGGCGAGCGCTTGGATGCCGAGCGCCGCCGCAAACGCGACGTGATCTTGCAGATCCTGTTTGACGAGGCAGCTCTTGGTCGTTGCTACACGGCCAACCAGTTCGCCGAGGGATTCGAGGGCAAGGCGGGACTGGGCGGCGAGCGCACGATCCGCGAACGACTTTCCGCGCTCTCCACTCAGGGCTACATCAAGTACTTCCGCAATGCGGCGGACTATGGTCTGCCGCCGGCCCGCACCAAGTTCGGTTACCTCTGCGTGGAAGGCATGGTCCTGCGCATACCGGCGGGCGAACCCAATCCGGACACCGGCGAAGTGCCATTACGCGAACTCGCCGTACAACCCACCCACTTCAAATGCCCGCAATCGGGGGCCGCCTTGCCGGTCGAAAACCCCGAGGTGTGGGTTTACCAAGATGACATCAACGATTCTCAGGAGCCCGCATGAGCACGCACCGACAAGTTGGCAAAACCGTTGCCAACGTCCCCCAGATTTTCGGAGACGTTGGCAAGTTGGCAAACACCTGCCAACTTAAAACGATTACAGATCAATGTGTTGCAGCGTTGTCGGCAAATTGGCAAATTGGCAGCGCTGCCAATTTGCCAACTAGCCCAAACCCGCGTCGTTGCTGGGTTTCCGGGCGTTTTGAAGTTGGCGAAAACTCCCCCTCCTACTACGTAGGAGAGGGAACAGACGTTCCCTCTGACCTACGTGGAGGGTCTTGCGGTGGACGGGTCGGGATGACACGACCGCATGGTCAGCCATCGATCCTGGCATTGGATCTGGGCACCACCACCGGCTGGGCATTGCGTGGACGTGACAGCGCCATCTCCAGCAGCAGCGAGGCATTCAAGCCACAGCGCTTCGAGGGTGGCGGTATGCGCTACCTGCGCTTCAAGCGCTGGCTCACCGAGCTCAAGCAGGCTGCTGATGGTTTGAATGCGGTGTACTTCGAAGAGGTCCGTCGCCATGCCGGTGTCGATGCCGCCCATGCCTATGGCGGCTTCATGGCCCATCTGACCGCATGGTGCGAACACCACCAGATTCCGTACCAGGGTGTGCCTGTAGGCACGATCAAGAAGCATGCGACCGGCAAAGGCAATGCGAGCAAGGACGAGATGGTCGCTGCCGCCCGGCTTCGTGGTCATGCGCCCATGGACGACAACGAGGCCGATGCCCTGGCGATCCTGCACTGGGCCATCGCAACGCAGGAGGTGTGACATGAAGATCCCTACACCTCAGTACCGCAGCCCACTGGGACGGCTCGTGCCAGAGCCCCGACAAGATCCCGAAGAAATCAAACGCGAGGGCTGGCGCGACCAGCAGATCCTGGTGATCTCGCCCGACGACGCGCGACTCGACCGGGTCGAACGCGAGCTGCTGCGTCGCATCGGCGATCGCCTCTATGGCGAGAAGGGAGTCCGCCATGGCTGAGTGGACGATCGAGACCGTGGCCGACCGGTTCATCGAGGCGGCACGAACCGCCCACCGCCTGCCTCCTGTGCGGGTGCAGGGCTATTTCAACTGCTGGCCCACCATCGTGCGCATGCCGTGGGAGAACCTGGGCGAGGAACCGCCCCCGCGCTACTACCCGCCCGATCCCGCAGCGATCGACCGGATGCTGGAGACCATGCGGTGGGTCCGGTGGCTCAAGGAGGAACAGCGCCACCTCGTCTGGATGCGGGCACAACACTACCCGTGGAAGGAGGTCTGCTGCCGCTTCGGCTGCGACCGGACGACCGCCTGGCGCCGCTGGCAGACGGCGCTCCAGCGGGTGGCGGGTACGCTAAACGGCCCGAGCCGGGGAGCTTGACTGGCAATCTATTGCACTAAGTGGTATGCTTTGACGATGAGAAGAGTGTTCCGGACCCGAACCTTCACCCGCTGGATGCGAAAAGCGGGTTTGACGGACGATGCCCTATGCGAAGCCGTCTCCGAGATGGCTCAAGGACTCGTCGATGCAGACCTGGGCGGCCATGTGGTGAAAAAGCGGGTCGCACTGCCCGGACAGGGCAAGCGTGGCGGAGCCAGGACCATCGTGGCCACCAAAATGGCGGATCGCTGGTTCTTTCTCTACGGATTTGGCAAGAACGAGCGCGCCAATATCGACAAGGACGAACTGAAGGTGTTCCAGGAGATGGCGAAGGAACTACTGGGGTTCGATGACCGCCGACTGGCGACCGCTCTGACGGCCGGAGAGATTGTGGAGGTGTGTGATGGCAACGACGAAGCGTAAAAGCCGAATTCTGGAGGAGATGCATGAAACTGCCCGTGGGCTGCACGGCGCTGGCTTGATCAGCAAGCGGCGTATGGGTGAGTTCGATGCTCTGTGCCATCTCGATGTCCACGAGATGGCCCCGCAGAAGATCAAGTCCCTGCGCGAACAAGCTCATGTGAGCCAGGCAGTGTTTGCCGCCGTGCTGAATACCAGCTTGTCCACTGTGCAGAAGTGGGAGGTCGGCGACAAGAAGCCGAGCGGCCCCTCTCTGAAGCTGCTGAACCTGATCGAGCGCAAAGGGCTGGAAGCAGTCATCTGATCCGCTCTTACGCCTGGTTCGGCGAGGGCATTACATGAAATCGCCAACCGTTGCGAACCGCTGGGGAGTCCTGCGTAACGGTGCGGGTTTCAGCCACTTTTCGGCGTGCAACATCTTGAGGTTTTTTTGCTAGTATTACGGCTAATCTTGCGAGCATTGGGTGCGTGAAGGCCACGGAGCGATCCATGGCCTTCGTCGTTTCCGGCCCGCGATGGCCACGACCCGTTGCAACGGGTCCTTCCTGGCCAGAAAGCAATGCGGGGGGCGCGAGCGCGGCGCTTTTTTAGCATCAGACTGCAAACCTAGGTTTGCAGTTCGCACCCGCCCACCCAGCACACATCACGAACCCGCCCACGGTTTCCCGTCGGCGGGTTTTTCGTTTGAGGAACCGATTCTGAACATGCTCAACGTCGAGTACCGCAAGGTCGAGGCGCTGATCCCCAGCGCCCGCAATCCACGCACGCACACTGACGAGCAGGTGGCCAAGATTGCCGCCAGCATCGTCGAGTACGGCTGGACGAATCCGGTGCTGGTGGATGGCGACAACGGCATCATCGCGGGCCACGGTCGTCTGGCCGCCGCGCACAAGCTGGGTTTGGATCAGGTGCCGGTCATCGAACTGGGCCATCTGTCGCCGGCGCAAAAGCGCGCCTACGTCATCTCCGACAACCGGCTGGCGCTCGACGCGGGCTGGAACGAGGAACTGCTGGCACTGGAACTGGCCGAACTGTCCGAGGCCGGGTACGGCCTTGCGCTGACCGGCTTCGAGGATGCCGAGATCGATGCCCTGCTGACCGACGGCATCGAGGACAACGACGGCGCCGTCGAGCAGGACACTGATAAACCGGATGCAGCCGATGACATGCCCGAAGCTCCAGTGGTGCGGGTGTCCCGTACCGGTGATGTCTGGGCCCTCGGCACGCATCGCCTGATCTGTGGCGACGCCACCGATGCAGTTGTGATCGCCGCGCTAATGCAAGGTGAGCAGGCCATGCTCTGCTTCACCTCGCCGCCCTATGGCAACCAGCGCGACTACGCCAGCGGCGGCATCACCGATTGGGATGGCCTGATGCGCGGCGTGTTCGGCAATGTGCCGATGGCCGACGATGGCCAAGTGCTGGTCAATCTCGGGCTGATCCACCGCGACAACGAAGTCATCCCGTATTGGGATGCGTGGCTTGGCTGGATGCGCACCCAGAGCTGGCGGCGCTTCGCCTGGTACGTCTGGGATCAGGGGCCGGGGATGCCCGGCGACTGGGCGGGCCGCTTCGCTCCGAGCTTCGAGTTCGTCTTCCACTTCAACCGCACCAGCCGCAAGCCCAACAAGATCGTGCCGTGCAAGCACGCGGGCCAAGAGTCTCATCTGCGCGCCGATGGTTCATCGACTGCCATGCGCAGCAAGGATGGCGAAGTCGGCGGCTGGACGCACAAGGGCCAGCCGACCCAAAACACACGGATTCCCGACTCGGTGATCCGCGTGATGCGCCACAAAGGCAAGATCGGTCAGGACATCGACCACCCGGCCGTATTTCCGGTCGCGCTGCCGGAATTCATGATCGCGGCCTACTCGGACGCGGGCGACATCGTGTTCGAGCCCTTCGGCGGCTCCGGCACGACCATGCTGGCCACCCAGCGGACAGGTCGCGTGTGCCGCAGCGTTGAGATCGCCCCAGAGTACGTGGATGTGGCGATCCGGCGTTTCCAACAGAACCATCCGGGAGTTGCCGTCACCCTGGCGGCCACCGGCCAATCCTTCGACGAGGTCGCCATCGAGCGCCAAGTGCCGGAGGCAAACCATGACTGACTTGCGCCATCCGGTGGCAGGCATCCAAATCGAGATGCGTCCCATCGACGTCCTCATTCCCTACGCGCGCAACGCAAAGCAGCATTCGGATGCTCAGGTGGCGCAGATCGCCGCCAGCATCCGCGAATTCGGCTGGGGGGCGCCGATCCTGGTGGACGGCCACAACAACGTCATCGCCGGCCACGGACGGTTGCTCGCCGCTCGCAAGCTTGGGCTTTCCGAGGTGCCGGTTGTGCCCATGGCGCATCTCACCGATACCCAGCGCCGGGCGCTGATCCTGGCCGACAACAAGATCGGCGAGAACGCCTCCTGGGAAGACGAACTGCTGGGCATCGAGTTGTCCGACCTGAAAGACGCCGGTTTCGATCTCGGTCTGACAGGTTTTTCTCCGGAAGAGTGGGAAACACTGATTGCAGGCGACGAAGCCACCAAGGACGGGCTCACCGACGACGATGCCGTGCCCGAGGTGCCCGAGACACCCATCTCCAAAACCGGTGATGTGTGGTTGCTGGGCGATCACAAGCTGCTGTGTGGTGATGCCACCAAGGCCGACGACTACAAAGCACTGCTCGGTGACGAATTGCCGGACATGGCCTTTACCGACCCGCCCTATAACGTGAACTACGCCAACACCGCCAAGGACAAGTTGCGCGGCAAGAACCGCCCCATCCTGAACGACAACCTGGGCGACGGCTTCGCAGCATTCCTGCATGCGGCCTTCCAGAACATTCTGGGCGTGACCAAAGGCGCGGTCTACGTGGCCATGAGTTCCTCGGAGCTCGATACGCTGCAATCGGCTTTCCGATCTGCCGGCGGTCGTTGGTCGACGTTCATCATCTGGGCCAAGAACACCTTCACGCTGGGCCGCGCCGACTATCAGCGCCAATACGAGCCTATCCTCTATGGCTGGCGCGACGGCACCGATCACTACTGGTGTGGCGCCCGCGATCAGGGCGATGTCTGGCAGATCAAGAAGCCACAGAAGAACGATCTTCACCCGACCATGAAGCCGGTGGAACTGGTGGAGCGTGCGGTAAGGAACAGCAGCAAGACGAAAGACATCGTGCTTGATCCGTTCGGAGGTTCCGGCTCGACCCTCATCGCCTGCGAGAAATCCGGGCGACGGGCGCGGCTGATCGAACTCGATCCGAAGTACGTGGATGTGATCGTGCGCCGCTGGCAGGACTATGTCGGGGCGCAAGCCACCCGCTTGGCGGATGGCTTGGCGTTCGATCAGGCGGCAAGTTCTTCTTCGACGATCTCGCAGTGAATCACGAGGCCCGTCAGGTAAGGCAGGCCGCGCGGGATGCCATACTCCTTGCTGGTCTGGCGGCCAATCGTCCAGCCCATCCAGCGGGTGACCGCCGCGTGGGCCGCTTGCTGGATGGTCTGGCACCGGAGCATCTCGTTGAGGATGTCATCGGCAAAGTGCCGCCCGTGGCGGCTGTCGAGGAAGGCCCTGACCGATTCGAGGGGCTGGCAGGTGGCGTCCGAGATCGCGGTCATCGCCAGTTGCCACGCTGCAGCGGCGTGCTCGTTCATCGTGCCCCAAAAGCCCCAGGCTTCGTTTTGGGTGGCGAGGATTTGCTTGGTGGTGGTCATCGTTGTCTCCTTCGGGTTGATCGTTTCGACACCCGTATGAACGCGCTGTTCGATTGAGAAGCCAAGCGCTTTCTGAATCTTTTTTTTCGGGGCGGCGGGAGTTCGCCGCCCCGGTAGGAATCACGCAATTCGGTAGATACGCTCGCCGCCCTCGGGCTTTTCCGAGGTCATGGTGAGGCCCAGTTTTTTCTTGAATGCGCCGGCAAAGGTGCCGCGCACGGTGTGCGCCTGCCAACCGGTCGCTGCGCAGATCTGATTGATGGTCGCCCCCTCCGGGCGCTGCAGCATCTGGATCACGGCCGCTTGCTTGCTGTTCTCGCGGTTGCGGGGCTTGCCCTCGACGTCGACCTTGCGCAGCCGCTTGGCCGCCTCGTGTTTTTCTTGCGCCCAGTTGGCCTCCGCCGCCGACACGGCGGCCTCGACCTCGTGGTCAGGGTGAAGGGTGGTCGGCGTCGGTCGGGCGCGCCCAAGGGCGTCGTAGCCCTCGGGCGCGACGAACCAGTCAGTGCCATCGGTGGTGATCAGCGCGCGGTTGGACATCCCATCGAGCACCTTCTTGCGTGCGCCGCCTTTGATGTTGTCGGGGAACCATTCGATCTTGCCGCCCGTGTGTTCGATGGCGTAGGCGAGGATCGCGTGCTGGGCAGGGGTCAGTTGGATGGTGCTCACTCGATGCTCCTTTGTGGTGGTTGATGGTGTGGTCATGAACGCGCTGTTCGCAGTAGAAGCCAAGCGTTTTCCGCTTCTTTCTCAGTCCCGCTTCGCGGCCTGCAAACCCGCTTGGTAGGCGGCCATCAAGGCACTCTTGACGGCCCAGACGCTGACCTCGTGGAAGTCCAGCTGGTCTCTGTTTCGGGTTTCCAGGGTTTCGATGAACAGGTGATCCAGCGCGATCTGCTCAAGCTGATGGTCGAGGATTTTGTCGGTTTGCTTGGCCATGTTTATCTCCTTGCAGCGTCGTTGATGGGGAGGACATGAACGCTTCATTTCTGGAACCAATCAAGTTGTTTCTGCAGGGTTTTTGATCGTCATGGCCACTCGCGCTCCGACGCCGTGCCGTTACCCGGGATGCCCGGCGCTGCTCGCCACACCGGGGTATTGCGACAGGCATCTGCGATCAGTCAGGAAACAGCAGGACGAGCGTCGTGGATCGGCTGCAAGTCGTGGATATGACTCACGGTGGCGCAAGGCGCGTGCCTTGTACTTGAGCCTGCATCCGCTGTGCGTCGAGTGCCGGCGGCACGGAAAGACGGTTGCCGCCTCGGTCGTCGACCACATCCAACCTCACAAGGGGGACGAGGATCTGTTCTGGGACGAGCGCAACTGGCAGGCGCTGTGCAAGCCCTGCCACGATGCCAAGACGGCTCGCGAGGACGGCGGCTTTGGCCGATGAGATCGTCAACCGCCGGCCGGTAGGGGGATCATTTCCTTGGCGGCGCGGCGCTCAGGACCGCGCGCCTGCCCAAAGTTTTGCGCGTGCAAATTCAAAAGGATTTTTTTATGGCCGCCGGCGGCAAACGGACGGGTGCGGGACGCAAGCCGCTGCCTGTCGCTGTAAAAAATATCAAGGGAACGCTTCAGAAGTGCAGAACCAACCCGAACGAACTCAAGCCCGTTGGGGTTCTCGGCGAGCCGCCCGAGTACATGTCAGATATCGCCAAGGAAGCCTGGCGCTACGCGGTGGCGAATGCCCCGGCCGGATTGCTGTCGTCGCTCGACGCCGCCGTGCTGGAGCGCTGGGCGAACTGCGCCGGAATGTATCGTGAGGCGCTCGCCAAGATCAACCGATCCGGCGTATCGGGCATGCTGATCAAAACCCCCAGTGGCATCCTGCGGCGTTCGCCGCTGATGGACGTGATCCGGGATCTTGCGCTGGAGATGAAAGGTTACGAAGCGGAGATGGGATTTACTCCGGCGTCCCGATCCCGGGTGCAGGTGGCGCAGGCGTTGCCGCACGCAGACGATCCCTGGGCGGACATTGCCGGCTGATGGCAACGCAATACGCCACCGTCGCCCGGCACTATGCGGAAAGTGTGGTGGAGGGATCCATCCCCGCCTGCCGTTGGGTGAATCTCGCCTGCCAGCGGCAACTGGACGATCTGGCAAGATTCAAGGGCAAAGCAAGCCCGTATCGATTCAATCCCAGGCTCACGGATGGCAAAGGCCGCCGTTTCTATCCCGCCGACAACCTGTGCGCCTTCATCGAGCGTCTGCCGCACGTCAAGGGGCCGCTGGCAGGGGAATTGATCAAACTGGAACCCTGGCAGGTGTTCATCCTCACCACGGTATTTGGTTGGGTCAAGCCCGATGGGAAGCGGCGTTTTCGTCGATCCTACATCGAGGTACCACGAGGCAACGCCAAGTCGACGCTCTCGTCTGCTCTGGCGCTCTACATGCTGGCGGCCGATGGCGAGGGCGGTGCCGAGGTGTATTCACTGGCCACCACCCGCGACCAGGCGCGCATCGTGTTCGGCGATGCGCAGATGATGGCGCGTAAAAGTCCCGGGTTTCGATCCCGGTTCGGGGTCGCAGTCGGTGCGCACAATATTCATGTGCTGGCATCCGGCTCCAAGTTCGAGGCCTTGTCCGCCGAAGGCTCGACGCTCGATGGGCTGAACATTCACTTCGGCTGCATCGATGAACTGCACGCGCACAAGACGCGCACGGTCTACGACGTGGTGGAGACCGCCACCGGAAAGCGCGACAACTCCCTGCTCTGGGTGATCACCACCGCAGGCAGCAACCGGTCCGGCATCTGCTATGAGGCACGCACGTTCGTGACCAAACTGCTGGAAGGATTGTTCGAGGACGACTCCCAGTTCGGCATCATCTACGGACTGGATGACGGGGATGACTGGACGAGTGAAGCCGCGCTCATCAAGGCCAACTCGAACTGGGGCATCTCGGTGCGGCCGGAGGTATTGTTGCCGCTGCAGGCGAAAGCCATGCAACTGCCTTCGGCCATCAACAACTTCAAGACCAAGCACCTGAACGAATGGGTGAGCGCGGATGCGTCCTGGATGGACATGCGGGATTGGGATGCCTGTGCAGACAGCACGATTTCACTCGATCAGTTCGAAGGCGGCCGCTGTTTCATCGGAATCGACCTGGCGAGCAAGGTGGATGTGGCGGCCAAGGCCAGGATCTTCGAGCGCGAGGGCAATCTGTATGTGTTCCTGGACTATTACCTGCCGGAATCGGCGATCGAGGACGGACGCAACAGCCAGTATTCGGGCTGGGCAAGACAGGGGCGGCTCACGGTGACGCCCGGCAACGTGACCGACTTCGATCAGATCGAGGCGGAACTCGTGGAGGACGCGAGCCGGTTCGAGGTGGCGGAAGTGCCGTTCGACCCCTTCCAGGCGACCCAGTTATCGAGTCATCTCATCGCGCAGGGACTGCCGATGGTGGAGATGCGGCCGACGGTGCTCAACTTCTCGGAACCGATGAAGCATCTGGAAGCGCTGGTGCTGCAAAAGCGCCTGGTGCATGACGGCGATCCGGTACTGGCCTGGATGATCTCCAACGTGGTCTGCCATCGGGATGCGAAGGACAACATCTACCCACGCAAAGAGCGGGAGGAGAACAAGATCGACGGCGTGGTGGCCTTGATCATGGCATTGGGGAGACAGATGGTACACAACAGCGCGTCGGCACCGGTGATCGACACCGATTACCGCATCATGGTGATCTGATGGGGATCCGCGCATGGGTTTCCCACCTCCTGGCCGGCGGCGACCGTTCGCCTTACGGCGGGTTCTGGTTCGAGCCGGTGGGTGTGCAGACGACGAGCGGCCTGCGGGTGTCGGCAGACAGCGCCCTGCAACTGTCGGCCGTGTTCGCCTGCGTGCGCATCATTGCGAGCCAGTTTGCCAGCCTCCCCTTCACGCTGTATCGCAATCGCGCAGATGGCGGCAAGGATCGGGTGACGAATCATCCGGTTTACACCCTGCTCGCCCGGCGGCCGAATCCGTACCAGAACGCCTTCGAGTGGCGCGAGATGATGGCGGGGCATCTCGCGCTGCGCGGCAACGCCTACAACCAGATCGTGTCCGACAGCCGGGGCAACATCACGGCACTGTTACCGCTGCACCCGGACCGGATGCAGATCCTGCTCGCCGCCAACGGCGATTACAGTTACCAGTACACCCGTCTCAACGGGGCGATCGCCACCTATTCGCGTGGTGAAATCTGGCATCTGCGCGGTTTGTCGTCGGACGGCATCATCGGACTATCCCCGATCGCGCTGGCACGGAACGCCATCGGCGGCGCGCAGGCGGCACAGGATTACGGCGCACGCTTCTTTGCCAACGACGCCACCCCAACCGGCGGCTGGGTGGAGTATCCGGGCTCCTTCAAGGACCGGCAGTCCCGCGAGCAATTCCGGGAATCCCTGCAGGAAGCACAGTCCGGCATCAATCACGGCAAACTCGCGGTGTTCGAGTTCGGCATGAAGTACCACCAGATCAGCGTGACGCCGGAAGACGCACAGTTTCTGGAGACGCGCCGGTTTCATGTCACCGACATCGCCCGCTGGTTCGGTGTGCCGCCGCACAAGATCGGCGATCTGGATCGGGCGACCAACAACAACATCGAACAGCAGGCGCTGGAATTCGTGCAGGAGACCCTGGGCCCGATGGCCGAGCGCTGGGAGTCCTCGATCGAGGCCGAGCTGCTGTTCGACGATGAGGAGCTGGAAGCGGAATTCCAGTTCTCGCAGCTGATGCGTGGCGATTCGCAGTCGCGCGCCACGTTCTACAACATGGGCATCCAGTCGGGCTGGTTGACGCGCAATGAAGCCCGGATCGCAGAAAACTTGAACCCGCTGCCGGGTCTGGATCAGCCCTTGCGGCCGCTCAACATGGTCGAAGAGGGGCAGAACGATCCGCTGCCACCACACACTTCCGATACGCCTCGAGGATGACATGGCCCTGCAACTGAACCCCAAAGCCAAAGCGCACGCCCGGCAAGTCATTTCGGCGGGCCGCGTGGATCGTGACACGCCGTGGAGCATCGATGCCGATGAAGAGAATGCCCTGCTGGGCGATGACGACTGGGCGCAGTACGGCCTGTGGTTTCTGGGGCTGGATGAGTCCGAGAACAGCGACACCAAGGCGCATTACCGCTATCCGGTGGGCAAAGCCGACAAGGTGTATCGCTCGGCACTGATCGCGATTCGACAGCGTGCCGGACAGCAGGATGCGGCGGGCATCTTCGAGGCCGCAGGCGAACTGATCGGGCTCATCGATGCGGATGCACCCGATCACGACGCCGCGGCCCCGACGGAATCCGCCGATAAGGCGGGGGCCGGCTCCCTTGCGCTCGATACCCGTCGCCTGGAGATGGCCGCCAGCCCCTGGGCGCTGATGCCGGAGTGTCTGGCGGCGGTCGTACACCCTTTTGCCGTATCGACACAGGCACGTCCGGTCATGCGCCGGGATCCCACATCCTCGAAAGGCGCGATTGCCGTGCTCTCCCTTTCAGGCGTCATCACGCAGCATCCGGACTGGATGGGCGACACCAGCATCGACGGCTTCATGGCGGATTTCATGATGGCGATGAAGGATCCTGCGGTAGGCGCCATCCTCATTTCCATCGACTCCCCCGGCGGCTCGGTGTATGGGGTGCAGGAGGTGTCAGAGATGATGCTGTCCCTGCGCGAGCAGAAGCCGGTGGTGGCGTTTGCCAACAGTCTCGCGGCCTCTGCCGCCTACTGGATCGGCTGCTCGGCATCGCGGTTCTACTGCACGCCGGGCGGCGAAGTGGGCAGCATCGGCGTGTGGCAGGCGCACATGGACATCTCCGGCATGCTCGACAATGCGGGCATTCAGACCACGGTGATCTCGGCGGGCAAATACAAGACCGAAGGCAATCCCTATCAGCCTCTGGATGTCGATGCACAGGCCTTCATGCAGTCGCGGGTGGACGATTACTACGCGGCCTTCGTGGCTGCGGTGGCCTCGGCACGAGGCGTTGCGCCCGATGTCGTGAGAAGCGGCATGGGGCAAGGCCGGGTGCTGGGGGCCGCCGACGCCTTGAAACAGAACATGATCGACGGCGTGATGACCCTGCCGCAGGTCTTGCAGGACATGGCGCGGCAACTCTCGGCGAAGGGTCCGCAGCCGTCCAGGAAGGGGTCCGCTTCCAGCCGCAGCCGCCTGGCCGTTCTGGCCTGAGCCGCACCGATCGACCCAAACCCGCCGCCTCCGGGCGGCTTTTTTATTCCCGAGAGGAGAACCATGAGCAAGAAACTGCGTGAGTTGCAGGCGAAGAAATCTGCGGTCGCCCAAGAAAAGGTCGATCTGCTGAATTCGGCATCCAGCCTGCTGGACAGGGCCGACGCCGAGGGACGCGATCTGAACGACGAGGAGGGGCGGGAATTCGCCCGTCTCAAGGCGAACGCCGATCTCAAGGGGACCGAGATCGAGCGCATTCAGGCGGCGATCGACCTCGAGCAGGAGAGGATCGCGGCCCGGGCTGCGGCGGGATCGGTGGTGGTGTTGGCCGGCAACGGGCAGGACATCACGGTGGAGGATCGCGGCGCGCTGGATCAGAGCGCGGGCTTTCGCAACTTCGGTGAATTCGCCCGTGCGGTCTTCCAGGCCTCCCTGCCGGGCAATGCGCCGGATGGCCGGTTGCTGACGCAGCGACTGGCGGCGGCACCCACGGTCTACGGCTCCGAGACGGCGGGTGCCGATGGCGGCTTCCTGGTTCCGCCGCAGTTCGCCAGGGACATCTTTACGCTGTCGCTGGACGACGAGGCCCTGCTGCCGTTGACCGACAACACCAACGTGGCGGGCAACGCGATGGTGTTCCCGAAGGACGAGACGACGCCCTGGGGGACGGACGGCATCACGGTCGCCTGGCAGGCCGAGGGGCTGGCGGCTGCCACCTCGAAGCCCAAGCTGGGCACTTCTGCCTTGCGCCTCAAGAAGCTGATGGCGCTCGTTCCCATCACCGACGAGCTGCTCTCGGACACCGATGCGCTGACGTCCTATCTGCCGAAGAAGGTTGCCTCCCGCATGCAGTGGAAGATCAACGAGTCGATCCTGTTCGGCTCGGGTGCCGGGATCCCGCAGGGGGCGCTGGCAGGTAGCGCGGTGATCACCCAGGCGAACGACAGCGGCCAGGCGACCAACACGCTCACCCCGATGAATCTCGCCAACATGATCTCGCGGCTGCCGCCGGGATCGTTCAAGAACGCGGTGTGGATCGTCAACAACAGCGTGCTGCCGGCCCTCTTCACCCTGACGCTCGGCAACTATCCGATCTACCTGCCGGTCGGCGGCGGTGTGGGCGGCATGCGGGGTTCGCCCTACGGCACGTTGCTCGGACGCCCGGTGTACGTCTCGCAGCATGCGTCGCAATTCTCGAGCCAGGGCGATGTGATCCTGGTCGATCTGTCCTACTACCAGACCATCACCAAGGAGGGCGGCATGGAGACGGCGACCTCGATGCATCTGTATTTCGATGCGGACGCCACGGCGTTTCGCACGCTGTTTCGCATGGACGGGCAGGCGAAGATCGCCGCGCCCATCCTTCCGGCCAAGGGGGCTGCGACGCTCTCGCCCTTCATTCAACTGGCTGCCCGTTGAGCCTTGCCTGTCCATCACCTGTCTGAAAGGAGCCTCCCATGATTTTGAATGAAAAACTCTCCGAAGCCGTAGCGGTGCTGGCCGTCATTCCTCCTGCGGCACAGACGCCTGGCGTGCTGTTCAGCCCGTGGATCGAACTCGATGTGGCGGATCGTCTGCTCGCCATCATTCAGGTCGGCACCTTCGGTGCCAATGCCACGGTGGATGCATCGATTGCGCAGGCGCAGGATGCCAGGGGTACGCATGCCAAACCGATCGGCGCCGGCAAAGCGGTTGCCCTGCACGCCGCCATGGGCCACGACGTACAGGCGACGATCGATGTGGGCACCGCCGATCTGGATGCGGCCGATGGCTATGGCTTCGTGCAGTTGGGGGTGTCGGTGGGGGTTGCCGCGACCGAAACCGCCGCAGTGATCCTGGGCGGCTCGTCGCGGTATGAACCCGCAAGCGGCTTCAATGCCGCATCGGTCGTCGCGTCGGTCTGATGCCGCTGCAACTCGTACGGGATGCGGCGGTAGAGCCGCTCAGCATCGGCGATGCCAAGCTGCATCTGCGCGTGGATATCCCGGATGACGATGTGCTGATCGGTGCACTGATCGCGGCCGCGCGCCGGTTTGCCGAGAACCTCACCCAACGCGCGCTGATCTGCCAGGCGTGGCGGCTGGTGATCGACTCGTTTCCGGGGCCGACCCTGATCGGGGTGCCCTGGGGCAAGACCTTCACGCTGCCCCAGCACGCGATCGTGCTCGAGAAGTCCGCGGCCCGGAGCGTGACGGCCATCCGATATCTCGACATGCAGGGGGGCTGGCAAACCCTGCCGTCTGCCGCGTACACGGTGGACTATACGTCGGAGCCCTGCCGCATCACCCCGGTCTTCGGCCAGATCTGGCCGATCCCCTTGCCGCAGATCGGCGCGGTCGAGGTGACGTTCACGGCGGGCTATGCGGTGCCGGTGACCTTCTCGGGCAACACGATGACGGTGCCTGCCGACTGGCAGCCGTATTCGGTGGGCGACGTGGTGCAACTCTCGAATGTCGGAGGCATGCTTCCGGCAGCGTTGTCGCCCACCACCAACTATTTCATCGAGTCGGTGGTGTCAGCGGGCGTCTACACCATTGCCGCAACACCGGGTGGGCCGGCAATCACCCTGCTCGATGCTGGAAGCGGCACGAGTCTCGTCGGTGTGGTGCCGGAGGGCATCACCTCGTGGATGAAGCTGCGGGTCGGCACCTTGTACCAGCACCGCGAGGAATACTTCACCAGCGAGAAATCCGGCAAGGTGCTGCCGCTGCCGTTCGTCGACCGGCTGCTCGATCCGTACCGGGTGGTGTTCTGATGGCGCTCGTCTCCAGTGGGATTCTCGATCAGCGCATCACGATCAACAGACTCACCGTGGTGCGCGGCCCCTTGGGCGGGCACGACGAGACCTGGGCGCCCTATGCCACGGTGTGGGCGCAGATGCAGGACATGACCGGGCGCGAGATCTTCCAGGCCAAAGCGATGGGCAGTGCTGCGACCAAACTCTTCACCATCCGCTATCTCGCGGGGGTAAAACCCGCCATGCAGGTGATCGCCCCCGACGGCACCGTCTGCCGCATCGAATGGATCCGCTCTGTGACCCGCAAGGAATACCTGGAACTCTACTGTCTGGTGCTCGATGACGACTGACATCCACATCAAGGGCCTGGAAGGCTTGCAGGCGCTGCTCGACGAATTGCCCGCCCGGATCGAAAAGAATGTCGTGCGCGGCGGCCTGCGCGCGGCGGCCAAGGTGGTCGAAGCCGAAGCCAAACGGCTATGCCCGGTGGGCGAAGGCGATCTTCCCAAGGGCCGAACGTCCGGCGCGCTGCGCGATTCGATCCACGTCTCGATGCGCACCCGGCGCGGCCGCGTTCAGGCCACCATCGGGGCCGGTGGCGGCAACGCCTGGTATGCGGGAATGGTGGAGCACGGCACCGCGCGGCACTGGATCAAGCCCAAGAACCGCAAGAGCCTCTTTCTGGCGGGGCTCGAGCGCCAGGTCGTGCTGCATCCGGGGGCGACCAAGAAACCCTTCATGCGGCCTGCCATCGACGCCAAGGCGCAGGAGGCCATCGAGACCTTCTCGGCGTACCTCAAAAACCGGCTCGCCAGGATCGAGGCCAGGAAATGAAGCCGGAAACCGTCATCTACACCCTGCTCAACGCCTCCGGTGCTATTGCTGCGCAGGTGGGCGAGAGGATTTATCTGGACACGCGACCAGAAGCTGATCCGTTGCCGGCGATCACCTTCGGCCTCATCAGCGACGTGCAGGACGGCGCGCGACCGATCGATCCGGAGCTTGTCACCGCGCGCGTGCAGGTCAACTGCATGGGCAATGTGGCAGATGAACTCGTCGGCTTGCGCGAGAGCGTGCGCATGGCCTGCCACAACCAGTCCGGCACGATCGGCGGCGTCGAGGTCGTGGCGTCCATCCAGCAGAGCATGGGGCCGGACACCTACGACGAGCTGGTAAACGTGTACCTGAAACCGATCGATTTCAAGATCCATTACGTCCGCTGATCAGGCGGACACTTTCTTACCCAGACAGGAGCATCGATCATGGCCCAATACGGTTTCGGGTCGGGGGTGGTATTTGCCGTTCCCCTGACCAATGCGCAAGGCAATCCCACTGCCAGCGGCACGCCGGTGCGTTTCGGCGTACTGCAGGATGTGTCGGTCGATTTCAGTTTCACCAACAAGGAACTGCACGGTCAGAATCAGTTTCCGGTCGCCATCGGGCGCGGTCAGGGCAAGATCACCGGCAAGGCCAAGTTCGGGCAGTTCAACGGCGCGCTGGTGAACAGCCTGTTCTTCGGCCAGACCCTGGTGTCCGGCCAATCGGCTATTTCGGATAAGGAGGTGCTGACGATTGCATCGGACAACGGCACGGTCGCCAATTCCACGACCTTCGAGGACGACCTCGGCGTGGTCTATGCATCGAGCGGGCTGCCGCTGACCCGGGTGGCATCAATGCCCACTGCCGGGCAATACAGCGCCACCCCCGCCGGCGTGTATACCTTTGCGGCGGCGGACACCGGGACGGTCACCGGCAACATCCTGGTGAGCTACCGCTATCAGACGACCGCCGCGGGCACGCCTGCGACCAGTGTCACGCTCACCAACCAGTTGATGGGGTACGCGCCGACCTTCCGGGCGGAACTGTACGTGCCCTATGCCAGCAAGCAGCTCGTCATCACGCTGAACCAGTGCATCGGCTCCAAGCTCAACTTTGCGACCAAGCTGGATGACTTCCTGATTCCGGAGTTCGACTTCGAGGCGTTCGCCGATGCCTCGAACACCATCGGCAGCCTCAACTTTGCGGAGTGACGACATGGTCGACGGCAAAAACATCACGCTCAACGGGCGCGAGTTCATCATTCCTCCGGCGCCCTTGTCCTGCGTGCGCCGGTATCACGAGGTGTTCGAAGGCACGGCGCCGGTCACCCTCCTCATCATGGCCGAGATCATCCATGCGGCCTTGAAGCGCAATTATCCCGAGTTGACGCAGGAAGAAGTGGAAGACGACTACCTGGACGTGGCCAACATGCGCGAGACGTTCAACATCGTGATGAACGTCTCGGGGGCCGAAGCAAAAAAGTAGCGTCGCCTCCCCATCCGGTCGATTGGGATCACCTCTACTGCCTGATCATCGACCGCACCGGCTGGTCGTGGGAGTACGTCGATGACCACATGGACATTCCCCGGTTGCTCAAGATGAATCGGTACTGGCGCGCGCATCCGCCGCTACGCGAGATGGTGCAGGCGTATCTGGGCATCGAGATCGGGGTGGAGGACGACAGAGAAGTCGCCAAGCAGCACAACGAGGTGGACGGGCTGATCGCGCTCTTCGGCGGAATCGGAGGCAGTTTATGAGCAAGGTGGCGTCACTCGAGATCGAGATCGCAGCGAACGTGGCGCGGCTGACGGAGGATTTTGCGAAAGCAAAAAAGGAAGTCAGCTCATCCATGGCCGGCATCCAGAGCCAGGTCAAGGACTCGATGAATGGCGTCATCGACTCGATGGATGGGGTCAACAAGAAGATCGCCGCCATGAATGAGGCCTTTGCGACCATCGGAGAGTTTGCGATGGCCGGCGTCATCGGCGACAAGATCATCGAGCTGGGCACGGACTTTGCCGAGACGGCGGAAACCATCCGCCGCACGGCGCAGATCACCGGCATGACGACGACCCAGGTGCAGGAGCTGGGCTATGCCGCCACGGCGACGGGGGCGAGTTCGGAGTCGATGACGACCGGCATGCGCAAGCTCACGATGATGATCACCCAGGCCAAAAACGGCAGCCGGCAGGCCGTGGCGGCGTTCAGGGACGTCGGCATCTCGCAGGAGGACATCAAGAGCAGCAGCCCACATGCGATCCTGATGCAAATCGCCGACGCCTACCACCGGTCGGCCGATGATGCATCGAAATCGGCCAACGCGCAGATGCTGTTCGGTCGCGCCGGCGCCGACCTCATTCCGACCCTGAATCAGGGGAGTGCCGGACTCGATGATCTGGGCGCCAAGGCGCGAGAACTCGGCGTGGTCCTGGATGCGAGCGCGATCGAAAAGGGCGAGAAAGCGGCCGACACCTTCAAGGAGGTGGGTGCGGTCACCCGGGCCACCGGCATGAAGCTCGGCGCCGACCTGGTACCGGGACTCGAAACGCTCGCCGTGGCGTTCGTCGACTCGGCCAAGGACGGCGGCGCGCTGCACGGTGCGGTGCAAGCGCTCGATGCGATCATCCTGGGCGCCACCGAGGTCATCACGACGGCTGTCAATACCGTGCACGCCTTCGGCGATGCGCTGGGGGCGATTGCCGCCGCCATCGCGCATCCGATGAGTGCCAAGACCATCTGGCAGGACTGGGCGCATGACGTGGATGCGTTGCAGGCCAAGCAAGACAAGTTCTTTGCCAGCCTGCACGCGGATCGATCGGACGTGTCAGGCGGTGGAGAATCGGGCGGCGAATCCGCATCGGGTCACATCGGCTCGGACATGGGAATCGGCAGATCGGCACGCGCGCATCATCGCGCTTCGCATCATCGCGCCGCACACCAGGCATCCCGAATGGGAAACTACGAGCAGCAGCTGGCCGATGCGCAGATCTACTACCAGCAGACGCATGATCTGCGCCAGATGTCACTCGAAGATGAGATCTCCTACTGGCAGAAGATTCTCGACCAAGCCAACGTTTCTGCCGGCGACCGCATCGCCATCGAGCGGCGCGTGTCGCAGCTGAAACTCTCCGTACTCAAGACATCGGCCGCCGACCGGCAAAAGATGTCGTCCGAACAGATCAGTGCCGACGAACAGACGGCATTGAACGCGGTGGCGATCGACAAGCAGAAAGCGGAAGCGGCGCTCAAGACCGGCGCGATCACGCAAGACGAACTGCTGAAGCGCAAGATCCAGTTCGAGGACCGGAAATACCAGATCGAGCGGGACGCGCAGCAAAAGCGCATCGCCGCGATGCAGGGCGATCCCAACCAGGATCCGGCCGCCTTGCAGCAGCAACTCGACAAGCTCACACAGATCCAGCAGCAGCACCTGCTTCAGCTTCAGACGATGCAGACACAGGCGGCGCACCGCACCCGATCCATCTGGGATCCGGTCTTCAAGTCCATGAGCCAGGCGTTCGACACCACGGTCAAGGGCATGATCATGGGCACGACCACCTGGCAGAAGGGTATGCACAACCTGATGCGCTCGGTGCTGGGCGAGTTCGTCAATATGGGTGTGCAGATGGTGACGACCTGGGCGGACAACGAGGTCACCCGCACCGTGGCTTCGGTCACCGGGACGCAAGAGCGCTCGGCAGCCGAGGAGTCGGCCAATGCCGCAGGACTGCTGAGTTCCGCCGAAACCGTCATCAAGGCGATCATGAACGACGCCGTCAAGGTGTTCTCCGGAGTCTGGGCAGCCTTGTCAGGCATTCCGTATGTGGGGCCTGTCCTGGCAGCGGCTTCGGCACCTGCGGCCATGGCGACCGTGGCGGGTGTTGCCAGCAGCGTCGCGTCCTCGGCCGGGGGTGACTGGCAGATTCCCTCGGATCGACTCAACTTCGTGCACAGGAACGAGACGATCCTTCCTGCCGACAAGTCGAAAGGACTGGATGACCTGATTCGCAATGGTTCTGCCGGATCGGGCGCGCCGATCCACATCCACGGCAATCCGGCGAGCACCTTCACCATGAGCCAGCTGCAGACGATGCTGCGGCAGATGGGGCGCAACTTCGTGCCCGTGACGCGCTATCCGTGAACCTCCTGCTGGCGTGGGAACTGGGTGGCAATTGGGGCCACTTGGCACGCGATCTGCCGGTGCTGCGCCGCTTGCAGGCCGAGGGACACGACGTCCTGTATGCGGTGCGTGAGCAGCACCTCGCGCCCGCCCGGTTCGCCTCGAGCGGCATCCCCTGCGTGGCCGCCCCCACGGGTGCTGCGATCCGCCGGATACCGCGCAACCTTGCCGGCTATGCCGCCATACTGTTTGCCGACGGGTTTGGCGATGCGGCGATTTTGGCTCAACGACTGGCCGGCTGGATCAACCTTTTTGCCGAGCACGAGACCGATGTGCTGCTGGCGGATTACGCGCCCGGCGCGCTGCTGGCCGCGCGCGTGGCCGGGATCCCGTCCGTCACCTGCGGCAGCGGTTTCGAGATTCCGCCGGACGTGGCGTCGCTGCCCTCGTTCTTGACGAATGCGGCGCAGGACGAGGCGGCGCGCAGGTTCTCCGAGGGTCTGGTGCTGTTCAATGTGAACCAGGCGTTGCATCGCCTTGGGAGGATGCCGCTGGAGCGGCTGGCGCAAGCGTTCCAGGGTACGCGCAATGTGTTCACCACCTTTGCCGAACTCGATCACATCGCGGATCGAGCGGCGGGCGCCCTCTATGCCGGAGCGGTGCAGGACCTGCCTGGCGGGATGGCGGCGGGTTGGAACGGCGCGAACACGCCCCGCGTGCTCATGTATCTGCGCGAAATGGGACCGGCCATCGACGAGGTGCTGCACGTCCTGGACGGGATCGGCGCCGAGGTGATCGCCGTGCTCCCGGACGCAGGATCGATCCGGCGCGTTCACGCCGATGCCCGGGTGTTCCGGCAGCCGGTGCGCTTCGATGGATTGCTCGGCACCGCCGTCCTTGTGATTGCCTCAGGGTCAGGAACCATCACCTCGGCGCTGCTTGCCGGTGTTCCGGTGCTCGCGTTGCCAACGACGGCCGAGCAGGCGATGTTTGCACGCAGGGTGCAGGCCATGGGCGCCGGGATTGCCGCAGACACCGGGACGGTGGCGGGGATTGCCGGCGCGATTCATCGCTTCTTGACCGACGCCACCCTCCGGACTGGGGCGAGGCGATTCGCCGCGCAATACGCCGGCTGCAGCACGGAGTCCGCCATTCACAAGGTGATCGACGCCACCCACGACGCAGCAAGGAGCCGTCCATGGTCTATGCCATCGTGACGCCACCCCCTCCAGGGTGTGGCGCCCTGTTTCCGACGCTGCCCGGCATCCAGTGGGGGGTGCAGAAGTCGCCGCAGTTCAATACGGTGACCCACCGCGCCGTATCGGGTTACGAGATTCGCGCCGCGCGCATGCAGTACCCGCTGTGGACGTTCACGCTCTCCTACGAGTTCCTGCGCGATGGCGCCTATGCCGAACTCAAGACCCTGCTGGGATTCTTCCTGCAACGGATGGGCAGTTTCTCGGCCTTCTGCTATTCGGACCCGTCCGACAACACAGTCGTCAACCAGGCGTTCGCCGTCGGCGACGGGGTGACGTCGTCGTTTCCGCTCACGCGCTCGTATGGGGGCTTTGTGGAACCGGTGCAGAACCTCGATGGCACGCCGCAGATTTATGTGGGCGGAACACTTCAGGCCCCCGCAGCATTCTCCATCGTCAACGGGCTGGTCACGTTTGCCGCACCGCCAGCCGCCGGCAGCGTGCTCGCCTGGACGGGGTCGTTCTTTTATCGCGTGCGTTTCGTGAACGACCACGCCGATTTCAACCAGTTCATGTTCGAGTTGTATGAGCTGAAGCAGATCTCGTTCGTGGGCAGTCCCTTGAACAAGGTGTGAAGGCATGAAGCAGGCATCCGCTCTCACTCGATCGCTGCTGGCCTCGCACCAGTTGCTCTACGCCGATCTCTACACCCTCACGCTCATCGCCGTGGATCCGGGCGCATCGAGCGGCGGGTATGGCTACGGCGATGGGCCACCACCGCCGGTTCAGCTGTTTTATACGGACGCCGACCAGAATCTCACCTACAACGGCAACACCTATCGGTGTACGCATCCGGCGGTGTCTCGAACCGGCACCAAGTGCTCCTTGGACCTGTCGGTCGATACGGTGGAGGTGTCGATCTTCGGGAGTGCCGCCGATCTCGTGCTGGGGGTCCCGTTTCCGCAATTCGCGTTCAACGGCGGCTTCGATGGCGCGACAGTCAGCATCGACCGCTGTTTCATGCCGATCTATGGCGACACGTCGGCGGGCGTGGTCAACCTCTTCTTCGGCAACGTGTCGGAGGTCAAGCCCTCCCGCACGGCGGTGGTGTTGACGGTGAGTTCGCAATTCGAACTCTTGAATCTCGACATGCCGCGCAACCTGCTCTCGCCCGGCTGCATCCATTCGCTGTTCGATGCGGGATGCACGCTCACGCAAGCCCATTACGCGGCCTACGACACCGTCACCGCCGCGACGACCGGCGTCATCAGTAGCACCGGCCTCGGCCTGCCCGCGGGGTATTTCACGCAGGGCACGATCATGCTGACCTCGGGCGCCGATACGGGCGCCACCGCCACGATCAGACTGCACACGCTGGCAAACGGCGTCAACACGTTTGCGCTGGTGGCGCCCATGAACGCCGCGCCTCACGTCGGCGACAACTTCACCGCCTTCCCAGGCTGCGACAAGACGATGGCGACCTGCAGCAATCGATTCGGCAACCTGCAGAACTTTCGCGGCTGGCCGTTCGTGCCGTCCCCCACCGCGAGCACCTGACATGCACGGCACCCGCGAAGACGTCCTCACCGAGTTGCAGGACTGGCTCGGCACGCCCTATCACCACGCCGCGCGCGTCAAAGGCGCGGGCGTGGACTGCCTGATGCTGCTGCTGGAGGTGTACGGGCGCGCGGGCGTCTTCGCGCGCATGGGCGTGGATGTGGCGTCCATCGAGATCCCGCACTATCCGCGTGACATCATGCTGCACCGCAACGAAGAGATGTACCTCGAAGGCGTGCGCCGCTACGCGCTCGAAACCGACCGGCCCGATACCGGCAACATCGCCTTGTGGAAGTTCGGCCGGATCTACAGCCATGCGGCGATCATCACCGGCTGGCCGGCCATCATCCACGCCCATGCCCCGGAGAAGATGGTCGTCATCGGCAACGCAACGCAGGTGGTGCTGGCACAGCGCCCGGTGCGGTTCTTCGATCCGTGGGGTACGCGATGAGCGGCCTGTTCGGCGGCGGCAACCAGCCCAAGCCGTCCGCCTGGCAAACGCCGTTGCTCGCCGGGCTGCAAATCCAGAAGACCGGATACAGCCAGCCGGTGCCCATCGTCTACGGCACCGGGCGCGTGTCGCCCACCCTGATGTACTACACCGACTGGCAGGTTCATCCGCATACGAGCTCGCAAAGTACGGGGGGCGGCAAGGGCGGTGGCGGCGGGGGCGGCTCCGTCACGACCACCACCTACACCTACTCGGCCACGGTCTGTTTCCTGCTGGCCGAAGGGCCTGTCGCCGGCGTCTTGCGCGTCTGGCGCAACCACGTGTCCTACGCCGATCCGGCGGCGGTGGGATTCACGATCTTCGCAGGCTCCAATCCGCAGGCGCCCTGGGGGTATCTCTCGTCCGCCCATCCCACCGAGGCGCTGGGTTACTCGGGCAGCGCCTATGCGGCGTATGCCAACTACGATCTGGGCAGCAACGGCTCTCTCGGCAATCACCTCTTCGAAGTCGAGGGGATCCAGATCGCCTCCGGCGCGCAGGATGCCAATCCGGCGGACATCCTCGAGGACTTCCTGAACGATCCGCACCATGGCGTACTGTCCATCTTCCCCAGCGCCTGGTCGCCGCAGACGTTCCTGAGCGATCTCACGGCCCTTCGCAACGGATGCGCCAATAACGGTCTTCTGATCAGCCCGGTGGTGGCGACCCAGCGTGCGGCGCACGACTGGATCGCCGACTGGCTGCTGGTGGCCAATGCCGGCGCGTTCTGGTCGGAGGGGATGCTCAAGATCGTGCCGTATGACAGCCTCGCGACGGCAACCCCGGTCTACGACCTCACCGATGACGATTTCATCGCCAAGGGAGCGGAAGATCCCATCGTCGTCACGCGCAAGCGCCGGGCCGATGCCTACAACGATGTGTCGGTGGAATATCTCGATCGCGCCAACGAATACACGCCGGAACCCGCGCGGGCGACCGATCAGTCGGCCATCGAGACCTTCGGTGTGCGCACGAAACCCACGGTCACGCTGCACTCGATCTGTTTGCCGGCGGTTGCGCAACAGGTGGCGCAGACCATCCTGCTGCGCGAGCTCTATATCCTCAACACCTTCCAGTTCAAGCTCTCGCAGCGGCATTGCCTGCTGGAGCCGATGGATGTGGTGACGATCACCGACCCGATGCTCGGCCTGGACCGCACGCCGGTGCTGATCACGGCCATCGAGGAGGATGCCAGGGGGCTGCTGACCATCACGGCCGAGGAATACAGCCCGGCCTTCCACACCCCGGTCGCCTACGACACTCAGGCCGCCTCCGGCTACATCCCGAATCTGGGCACGGCACCCAGCCAGATGTCATCCGCGACACTCTTTCTGGCGCCGCCTGCCGCCACCGCCGGCGGCAATGAAATCTGGATGGCGGTGACCAATCTCGACCCGTTGTATGCCGGTTCGCAGATCTACATGAGCTATGACGATGTGACCTATCAGCCGATCGGGGTGATCTACGGGAACTCGACCTCTGGTGTCACGACGACCGACCTGGGCCCCGCGCCCTCCGCCGCACCCGGGGTGCTCGACACGGGCCAGACGTTCGGCGTCGATCTCACGGCAAGCAAGGGGACGCTTGCCGGCGTCAGCCAGGCCACGCTGCTCACCTATGGCACCCTGTCTCTGGTCGGCGATGAATTCATCGCCTGGCGCGATGCCACACTCACGGCGACCTCACGATACACGCTCGACACCCTGCTGCGCGGTCTCTATTACAGCGCCGACCAGAACGTGGCGGCGGCAGGCGCCCGTTTCGTTCGGTGCGATGAGACGCTGTTTCGCTATCCGTACAACCCCGCCTTGCAAGGCAAGACGCTGTATTTCAAGTTCGTGGCGTTCAATGCCGGTGCGGTGGCCGTTCAGGACATCGCCCAGGTGCCCGCCGTGGCATTCACCGTCGGGGGGCAGCTGAGCATCCCGCCCGCGCCCGCCGGCCTCGATGCAGCGCAAAGCGGCGCATCCATGAATTTCACCTGGATCGGTTCAGGCGTGGCCGGCGCACGCTACGCGCTGCGCTATGTGCCGCAAGGCCATGCCGTCAATTGGCGCGATGGCGTGCTGATCGCAACCGGCATCACGCAGACGTCCTACGCGTCATCCCAGGTGGTGCCCGGCACCTGGACGTTCCTGCTGGCGGCAGAAGATTCGGGGGGCAATGACTCGGCGCCCGCCGTGCTGGACTTCACCGTCACCGATCCCCTGACCGTGCAGGCAATGCTCGAGTGCGCGCCGCAGTGGCCGGGGACCTTGACCCACATGGTCGAGCACTGGACGGGCAAGCTCGTCCCGCAGGGACAAAACCCGACGATCGACGACGGCTGGGAGACCTTCGATGCGCTGGTGGCCAATCCCTTCCCCATCTGCGCGTTCGAGTCTGGCCAGATCATCGATCTGGGCTCGGTCAAAACCGTGCGTGCCTGGGCCGCGTTTGCCGGCACCCTGCCGATCCCAGGTGGCGTGTCCCAGCCGCAACTCTGGATCGACGGGAGTCTCGACGGTGTGACGTACGACGGTTACAGCCAGTGGGGCAACGGCACCGTGACCGCGCGTTTCGTCAAGGCCAAAGTCGTGATCAACACCGCGCAGGGCACGCCGTGCCTGTCCGAATTCAACGTCACACTCGATAGGTGAGGATCATCATGCCGGTTGCAAGCTATGTAGAGAGCAATTTCACCACCCAGGATTCGACCACCTACAAGTCGGCCATCGATGGCAACGGCAGTGTGCTGGCGCGTCTTGCCGCGCCCTTCGCACCCCACGCGCAGGCGACAGCCAACATGACGGTTGCCGTCGATGCCGGCGCGGTGTTCACGGGTGGCGCCCTGACGATCGTGGCGATGCAGAGCACCGGCACGATCGCAGCGCCCATTTCCCACCCGCGCATCGACCGCGTGGTGATCGATGCCATGACCGGGAGCATCGCCACGGTGACCGGTACGGAATCGGCAACACCTGTGCCGCCCGCGATCCCGGCAGGCTTCCTGCCCATCGCCCAGGTCTTGCTGCAGCCGGGAATTGCCGGCATCACCAATGCCATGATCACGGATGAGCGCATCACCGGCAACCTGCAACCGGCAGCCGGTGTGCGGGTCTTGGCGCAGAACGCCGTGCCGTTGTCGTTCGTCGCGGTGGCATCGACATTTACGAGCGCCATTTACGCGACCAACGCAGGCAACGTGCAGTTGTCCAGCACAGGCGTGCATGGGCTGACGGCAACGCCTGCAGTCGGCGCCAATGTATATGTCACGTGGGCAGGTGGCGCCGGTGTGTCGGGTTTCTACAAAGTGTTGTCGGTGGACAGCACCACGGCGTTCACCCTTCAACTGCCCTATGCCACGGGGCTGGGGACGCCGACGGTGACGCCCGTGGCCACCGACGTGGTGATGGCGAGCATCCCGATTCCGGCAGGATCCTTGTCCGTCAACGGGTCGCTCGAGTGCCACACCTTCTTCGACGGCACGTCGTCGGCAAACAGCAAGACCACGTCCTGGTATGTCGGCGCAAGCCGCATCGATTCCAATACGTTCACGACCAGTCCGCAGCCTGACCACTGGTGGATCATCAACCGGGGGGCGATCAACAGCCAGATGTATTCGCTCAACGACACCTCCATCGCCGGCGGCTACAGCGTCGATTTCTCGCAGAGCCAGACGCTCACGCTGCGAGCGCAGGCGGCCGCAGCCAACGAATTGATCACCTTGGAAGGGTCCGTGATTCGCGCCGATTACTGACGATTTCATCCGATCGATCCACCCACCGCCTACGGGCGGTTTTTTTACGTCTGAAAGGAGCATGACATGACCGACATCCAGCAAACCCTGGAGACCCTGCGCGCCGAGATCGACAAGATCGAATCGCCGGAATTCCGCCTGCTCGCCCACTACATCGAAGCCTTCCACCAGAAGCATTCGGAGGAGATGAACGAGATGAAACAGACCTTCCTCGCCGCCAAGTTCGGCGCACGCGCCGTCATGTGGCTGTCGGTGGTCGGTAGCGGCATCGCCGTGATCTGGGCGGTCATCCATGGCCACGGGGTGATCAAATGAACGCCATCCTCTCGTCCCTCGGCATCCTGCACGAGAGTGCCGAGCAGACCCGACTCATCACCCCCTACGCCGACGGACTCTCGGCCTTCGAGGCGTATCTCACAAGTTCGGCGCAGCCGGGGGCGCGGCTTCGCACCATGATCTACGGCTGCACCCTGCAACCGTTCTTCGATGCGCTGATCACGGCGCACACGGCCGGGTGCGACGTGCGGCTGATCTTCGACCACACCCAGGCGGCCGGACGCGCCGAGACGCCGCAGATCGAGCGACTCATGACTGCGGGGCTGGTGGACGGGGAGCACTTCCTCATCGGCACCTCGCCCGTGCACCACCAGATCGTACATCTCAAAGCCACCGTCATTCGCACACCAGATGGAAAGGCGATGGTCGAGGACGGTTCCTGGAACTACTCGGTGAGTGCCAGCCAGCAGTTGAACGACCTGTGCTTCACCGAATCCGACGCGCTCGCCCGCTATTACGAGCAGGCCTTCGACCGGCTGTGGGATTGGGTGAAAGCCAACGAACCGCAGTATCAGAAATCCACCACGGAGGATAAAAAATGAACCCACCCATGACCTACAGCAAAGCCGGGATACAAATCACCGAGCGCTTCGAGGGCTGCCGGCTCGCCGCCTATCCCGACACCGGCGGCGTGTGGACGATCGGCTACGGCCATACCCATGGCGTTCACCAAGGCATGACCTGCACCCTGCAGCAGGCGGAGGCTTGGCTCAGAGAGGATATCCAGGCGGCCGCCGATGCGGTCAACCGCCTAGTGAAGATTTCACTCAAGCAGTCCGAGTTCGACGCGCTGGTGGACTTCGTCTTCAACCTCGGCGCCGGCGCCTTCGCCCGCTCGACGATGTTGAAAGACATCAACGCCGGGAACTTCGCCGCCGCAGCCCTGCAGTTTCCGCTGTGGGACCGGAATGCGGGACGGGTGCTGGCAGGACTCCTGCACCGGCGTCTGGCCGAAGAGGCCGAGTTCAAGGAGGAGAAAACCGCATGATGAAGTTGCTCAAAGATTGCTTCACCACGGCGGATGGCGAGAGCTTCGACATCGGGCGCGTGCTCTGGGCTCAGGGGGTAATCGTGTTCCTGGGGCTCGCCATCTACAGCGTGGTCGGCCAGGGTCATCCCTTCGACATGCAGGCGTTCGGCATCGGCCTGGGGGCGACCCTTGCCGCCGGGGGAGCAGCGCTGGGTTTGAAGGCCAAGACCGAACCGGGAGGTGGTGCGTGATGTTTCCGATCCTCGACATTATGAAACTGTTGCCGTGGCGGCTGATCGGCGTGGCTGCCTTGGCACTCGCTGTGTTCGCGGGCGGCTATCGCTACGGCGAGCAGCGCATCACCGCCCAATGGGATGCCGAAAAAGCTGCGCAAGCCCAGGCCGCGGCCAAGCAGGCTGCGCAGGTCTCTGCCGTCACCACCCATCAATCCACCATCAACCAGGAGATTTTGAATGAATTTGAAAACGAGAAAGCCGAAATTGTGGCGGATCGCCGCCATCTGCTTGCCCGCGTTCCTCGGCGCGTGCGCCACCACGCCGCAACCCATTCCAGCGCAGTGCCCGAAGTTCCCCCCGTTGCCGCTCGAACTGATGCAGCCCCCGCCGACGCTGTACCTGCTGCCGGACAGCAAGACGCCGCTGCCACCTGCAACCAATTAGCCGAGGATGCGGCGCAAACGACGCTAATGGTGGTGGAGTTTCAGAGGTGGTACCGGGAGCAGGCTGGGGCATACGCAGCACCTCACGAGTAAACGACACTACACTTTTGGCCGATCACGAACGCGATGACTGCTGCGGTTGGCCATCCGCTCAACCTGCCGTCACTCGACCTCGGGCCGCTGGCCGCGCTCACGCTCGGCATGCTGGGGCTGGGCGGGCTGCATGTGGCGGAGCGGGTGAAGGGGGCGGCGTAGGGGAATGCTACCTACATGAAGTTGCGGAGTGGCGCGAAGCCGAAGTCTTGCCGACGATATGTCGATAACGACATCACCACTCAGCCGGTTTGGCTTGTTTGACCGCCATTGCCTCGGTCATCCCACAGACGCTGACAAAGTCGCAATCCGCGCAGCGCCGCTTTCCCTCTCCTCGGTCGGCCGGACCTTGATGAAATGCGCGGTCGCGGATACGCGATGCGGTCGAGGCGACTGTCTTTCTCGCCTGATTGAGTGCATCCTCGTCCAAAGGTACCCGCAATTCCGCATTATCCTTGCCATCGGCGTCAAGGTATCGGACCAGCCCTTGCTCTGGCTGATATTCGAGCTCCTTCTTGGCTGCAACAGCGTACAGCGAGACTTGCAGCTTCATCTCCTCCTCGTCGAGCTTCTGATGCCTGTCAGAATCTGGGTCGCCTGATTTGAAGTCGATCAATGTGACCCGAGGCGGGTCGTCCTGCCGAACGATGTCGATCGCGCCGGAGACCAGCGCACCGCCGTTGCCGTCCTCATGCTCGATCAGTGTCTCGAATTCCTTCTCCGGCTCGAATGTCAGTCGTCCCAGCTCACCTGCATATTGTTGAACATAGTCGGCAACGATCTTCAGACCCTTGGCCCTCATGTTGTCCGCGGGATCGCCAGTCGTGTATCGGAGATAGAAGAGCCCTTGATCCAGTAGTTTTTGAATTTCCTTTTCCAACTGCTTCCGGTTTGAAGCGAGTGCTGCCCATTTTTTCGGATCGGCATGAATCGCCCGCATCAAGTTGTGCACGCCGCGCCCGTAACCGAAAGCTTGATCAATGGTAGGCGCGAAACCGAGCACCTTGCGCAGGTAGAAGTCGTGAGGACACTCAAGGTAGTAGCGCAGGTCGGAGAACGAGGTGCTCAACCTGACATCGCGACGATGTTCCTTGGGCGCATATCTGAGCGCATCGAGCAATTCGCCGGATGCCGAGGTAACCATTCCGCCGATCTCGGCGACGACGGACTTCAATTCCTTGATGAACTTCGAGGTTCTGCTCCCGGAGTGGCTGATGAACAAAAAGCGCTCCGCACGGGTCATGGCGACATACATAAGGCGCCGTTCGCCGTCGTGGTTCTTATTATCGGCAAGCCCGGCAATGTCGATTTTCTTCACGATGTCACCGTCCAACGGCAGCTGGGGGACCCTGGAGGCGAAACTGCTTGGAAAACGTTGAGCGTTCACGTCTGCAAGGAATACGGCCGGGAACTCAAGCCCCTTGACGGCATGAATGGTGCTTATGGTGACGGCATCCGGCCGGACCATGAGGGGCTGCTCTTCGACTCGACCTTCCTCCGCCCCATACTGACAAAGCCCGATGATCTGCCAAGCGTAATCCTTTGCGCTGGTCCAGCCCGGCGTTTCTATACCCGTAATCAGCGAGCTGAGCGCACCTAAATGGAACAGCGCGGCCTGTCCCCGGCCGGAATCGGTATCCCAAGCATCGACTTCCGCCTCCGACAGCAAGAGATGGAATAGCTGCTGGGGGAAAACCCGCCTCAGTGCGTTACGTGCCTTCAAAAAGGTACGCAGTTTCGGCGTGCGGAAAATCACGGCCTCGCTTGAGCTGAGTTGCCCACCCTCACCGACGCGTCGGCAGATTGCGCGCGCAGCGCGCAAAACGCGATCCTCCACGTCTCTGTCGAAGGGTAAGCCTGTCTGGCGCAAGGCTTTGGCAGCTTCCTTCAGTACCGTTTCAGGTTCCGGTGCACAACCGAGAACAGTATCGATCCGTTTCGGAAGACTTTTCGGGTTGATCTCCGAACCGATGAACACCTGACAGCCCGCTGAGATCGCCAGCGCAGCTATGAAGAACAATATCTCCGGCTGGGAGAACAGATCCGGACCTGCCCGGACGACGCACGGAATCCCAGAGGACTCAAGGGCTTTCATGTAGGTGCGAACGTCAGTGGAGGACCGAACCAGGATAGCCATGTCCGAAAGGGTGAGCCCTCGGTGCGATCCGTCCTTCTTGTCGTGCAGGGCGCCTTCCGCCTCGGACGGAACCAATATGCGGATGGCCTCCGCAATCCATCCAGCTTCTTGCATCCGATCGTTGAAGCTGACCAGCGCCATGTGCGATGGGTGCTGATCCTTTCGCGCCTTGTTCCCGGCCTTCATTGCCGGAGTCTTCATCGTCCTGATAGGTGAGATGCTTTCGGCCCACCTGTTTGCGAGTGCGATGATCCGAGGTGTCGAGCGGAAATTCTCCTCAAGATCTACGACCTGAGCCTCGGAAGACTTGGCAAACAGCTCCCACAACTCGGCGATGATCTCGACCTTGGCGCCACGAAATCCGTAAATCGACTGCCGATGATCACCGACCGCCGTCAGGCGGCCGCTTGATTCCGCGAGGAGATCGATCAGTCTCCGTTGAACCGGGTTGATATCCTGAACCTCGTCGACGACGAGATGAATCCGCCGGTCCACGATCTCCTGTCGCCGTTTTGCATCCGACCGGAGCCGCCGGAGAAATTCGGTCTGCGACGTGCTGAAATCGAGAAAGCGGCGGCACCGGAGGTAGGCATAGTAGCGCGCCGCTGCCCGGGAGAACGCCATAGCCTCGTCCGTGCCGCCAACATCGGTCAGTAATCGCGCCGCCTTACACCATTCGCTTTCCGGTTCCCCGAGATCGGCCGGCGGGTGTTCCGAGGACAGCTCGACTTCGAAACCATCGTTCTCGTGCAACTGGTCGTAGGCCTGGATGAAGTTTTCAAGCGTTGCGAACTGACCTTTGCCGGTTGCCTCCTTGAGGGACTTCAAGCCAAGCAGGCCGTTGAAACCGCGCAGGATCAATGCCGCACGCGCCCCTTCGTCCAGAATGTCGTAATTGTGATAGTCGTCCGACCAATATTCCCGGATCTTCGCCAGACAGTAGCCGTGGATTGTCCCCACGTACATCCCGCCGAGAGATACCTCTTCACCGACCGGCGTAATCGCTTCCAGCCAACTGCGGATGCGAAATTTCATTTCCTCAGCGGCGCGCTCGGTGAAGGTGAACGCGACGATCGCATCTGTGGAGACACCCTCGATGCCGACCCACCAGGCGATCCGCCGCGCCATGACTTCGGTTTTTCCCGACCCTGCTCCGGCCACCACCAGCACATGGCGCTTTGAAGAGGTGACCGCCCGGCATTGGGCATCGGTCAGGTCCTTTCGCAGGACCGAGGCGATCTGTTCGCGATCCATGGCTTCCCTTGGTCAGTTGGTTCGTGCTTTGCCGCTTGCGTCGGCTGACGCGCGAGCGCCTTTATCCGGGGACCGAACGACCGCCGATCGTATTCGATCGACGACGGACCCAAGGTCGTCTTCCACTTCGTGCTCCCAACACCGCAACACCGTCCAGCCGAGCTTCCCAAGCTCGGCGTCCACATCCCGGTCACGCTGCTTGTTACGCACTATCTTCTCGGACCAGAACGTAACATTGGTGGACGGCACCTTGTAATGCACTTCGCAACCGTGCCAAAAGCAGCCGTCGACGAACACCGCGATCTTGCAGCCCATGAAAGCCAAGTCCGGCCGCCCCGGAATGCTCGGGCGAATCCTGTACCGCAACCCTGCATGCCAAAGCGCGCGCCGTAGCGCCATCTCCGGTCCCGTGTCCATGCCGCGGACACGCGCCATCTGTTCCGACTTGGTCAGCGGGCTCGCTTTGCGTCTTCTCTTTCTCTGCATCGCGTCATCTCGACCTCATGCACCCTCCGGTGCCGGCGCACATCGTCTTTACATTAGCGTTACATTCCGATAGGATGCCACGTGACAGGCACAAGGGTCAATCAATTGGGTGACGTCGAACGCAAGACGGAGACCGTGAACTTGCGGCTATCTCCGAGGATGAAGGAGCTGCTGCGTATCGCGGCCGAGCAGGAGCATCGAACACTATCAAACATGATCGAGGCGCTCGTGCTTGATTACTGCGAAAGCAAGGGGATACCGGTGGAGCCGGGAGAAAAGGCCGCCGGGACAAAAAAGAGACCCATCACCGCAACTAAAGGGTGATTCACACGGCGACCCTCAAGATGAAGAAGAAATCCAGCACACGTACGGCCATAGATTTGTTTTCGGGTTGCGGCGGATTAACCCAAGGCCTCCGCGATGCGGGCTTCGCCGTGGGCGCGGCTGTTGAGATCGATGCTCTCGCTGCGGAAACGTATGCGGCCAACCACCCCGACGTAAAGCTGTTCAACACCGACATAAGGGGCATCCCGGCGTCCGAGATCATGAAGGCTTGCGGTCTTGCAAAAGGCGAACTCGATCTGCTCGCCGGGTGTCCGCCTTGCCAGGGTTTCTCCCGCATCCGGCTCAACAACAAGAAGGAGCGGATGGACGATCCGCGCAACCGGCTTATCGACGAGGTCCTCCGCCTGATCGGCGAGCTGCAGCCCAAGGTCGTGATGCTGGAAAACGTGCCCAACCTCGCCCGCTATACTCGCTATCTGAACTTCAAGAGGGAGCTGCGCAAACTCGGCTACGATGTGGTCGACAAGGTCCTTGATGTCGCGGACTTCGGTGTACCCCAGCGTCGCAAGCGGCTTGTCGTTCTTGCGTCGCGCCTCGGGCAGATTTCTCACCCCTTGCCGGTCGACGAACGCAAGACGGTTAGAGATGCCA
>JAJZZR010000327.1 GCA_021797465.1 Pseudomonadota bacterium
AAGATCGCTCCGGTCAAGTAGTGCGCGCGATAGCGAAATACACGTGCGAGTGGCAGGAAGTGCAGACCTACGATGAGCATGACAGCCGGTACAATCCACGGGACAAGTTTGAAGTGCTGGAGCAAGACGACGGCGGTAATGATCGTGATCCACTGGATGGCGTTGATTGTTGAGCGTGCGCATTCTCTTTGAGGGCGAAACCCGGGATTTCTGCTCACTTTCGATGAGGGACGGCCCGTCGCATCCCTCATGAAGCGTGCTCAGCTTTTTCCCTCGCAAAACAACATTCTACAAGCCCGACCAGAAATCGACGTGGCATGAATCTTGCCCGGTAACGGAAACGGAGCCACTTCGGTTCGGTTCCAGTTCCCAATTCCCTACAGCGCACGGGAACGGGAACTCGGAATGCCCTCAAAGAGCGTGATCACATGGACATCAAAAACCGCGCTCACGCTCACTTGCCAGTAGCCTATGCCGACTCGCGGAACGGCTCAACCGTGCGCTCGATCTCCTTGGCCTTCTTGATCTCGACCAGGCGGAGATCGTGTGCGGTCTGAAGGTTGAGCCAGGAGCGGGCATCGCCGCCAAAGCAACGTGCAAGGCGCATGGCGGTATCTGGGGTCACGCCACGGCGCTCGAGCACGATGTCGTTCAGGCGCGAGGTGGGAATGCCTAGCCGCTTGGCGAGCGAGTTGACGCTCATATCCAACGGCCTGAGGTACTCCTCGCGCAGAACCTCGCCGGGGTGCACGGGCCGCATGCCGTTCTTGAATGCCATATTTACCTCTCCAGCCAGCCGTCGGCGGCTTCAGTGATAGTCGACGATCTCGACGTCTTCAGCGCCTGCCGCGGTCCAACGAAAACATACGCGCCACTGATCATTAATGCGGATACTGTGCTGTCCGAGACGGTCACGTTCCAGTGTTTCGAGGCGATTGCCGGGCGGCGAGCGCAGGAAGTCCAGTGTCGCGGCTGCCTCCAGTAGTGCGAGCTTCCGCGTCGCCACCTTGGAGATCGAGCCGAAGCTCTTCGTGCGCCCGGTTTCAAAGAGCTTCTGCGTCTCCTTGCACCGGAAGCTCTTGATCATGGCGCAAGCGTATACCGTTTAACGGTAAATAGCAAACACGGTGGTTTTCTCGGCGACGCAGCGGGGCGGCGCAAATGTCGCAAATTCTCGAAGTAAAAGGCAGGATCCACAACTTCTGGAGTTTCGCTCTTTCTGGAGAGCGCCTTGACGAAGCACCGGATCCTCTTGAGGCGGGTTGCTGAGCGCGGCACGAGCTCGACGTACCCCTGGACGCTGAGCGTGCAGCACAAAGTCGTCCGATCCCCGCGCTGAAAACCTCCTGCAGAGACTGCGACAAATCGGTGCGTTCGGATGCCGCCGGCTCAGCGAATCTTCTGGCATTGCAGAAACGCGGCACTGATCGGGGCGGGGTGAAGGCCACCCCTGCGCTCAGAACCCGTGAGTAGGACAAACACTCCTGGTCAATACGCGCAAATCGCCGCGGCTACCAAGATAGTGCCCCCAGCGGTTCGCGCCGGCGGAGAGGCGTAAGGGCGCGTTAGCCGCCTCGCCTCGGGCGGTGCCCGCCCCGGGTGGTTTTGCGTGCGGTGACTTGGCGCCGGGGTTTCGCGACGCGCTTGCGGTTCGCTGTCGGCCGCGCGCGCAGCGAGGGACGGGTTCTGGGTCGCGCGGGTGTGCGTTCTTTCGGCTTTGAGGCACCGCGCAAGTCTTTCCGCAGCCGCTCGAGGCCGGCGGTCACCCGCCCCAGCGCGGTATCGGCGCTCAGCGGGCGGGTGAGCAGCGCTTCTACCCGCGCAAACCCTTCCTCGACGCGTCGCAGTGCGTCGCGCCGGGCGTCTTCCTGCGCTCGTAGCGTCTCGTGGCGGACCTCGAGCTGTCCGGTGAGCTGCGCGACCTGATAGGTCATCGCTTCCAATTCCTGCTGAAGCTGCTCGCGGCGTGCCTCGAGCGCCTTGACCTGCTGGGTGAGGGCGGTCGATTCCCCGAGGGCACGCGCGTGCAGCCGTGCCTTCAAGGCCTTCACTTCGCTGCGCAGCGCGGTCACCTCCGCCGCCAACATGGCGTTCTCAAGCGGTGGGTGCGCGTCTTCAAGCCCGAGCTCGGTGCGCGCGGCATCCTCGAGCGCCGAGAGCAAATGGCGCAGGTGCAGAGTGGTGCGCAACGGGCCGGGCAGTCGCGTGCGCTCAGCGTCGGGTCGTCGCGCGGCCGCGAAGCGCTGCCACCAGTCCTCGAACATCGGGGTGAGCGTCGAGAGCGACCCGCCGGTCGCCCGCGCGAGCAGCTGCGGGTAGGGACGAATGCCGGCGGCGACGAGCTCGTCGGCGGCCAGGTCGACATCGGCCTGCACCACCGCCCGGGAGGCCGCGCCGCGCTGGGCCCGGCTCGCGGTGAGCGTCGCGCGCACGGCGACGAGGCATCGCTCGAGCGCGACCGCGGGATCCGCCGGGCCGGCTTCTGGGGCGTCGACGAGCAACGGCGTCTTCTTTTTCATGAAGTACATACTACCGTAACCTGTACTGTGCAAGCCACCACTAGCGTTAAGCGCTCTTCTCGTTAGTCAAAATACCGGTTATTCTGGTCGCAGATCGGTGCTCCGGGTCTGGCCGCGCCGGTCAAACTGGGAGACAGCCGTGATGGGTCCGTACTCTATTCCCGCGCGCGGACAGTCCGGGTGACCGTAATGATTTGCGATTTTGACCGTCATGACAGCAATGATTAGTCGCCGGAAACGCTTGGCCCGTCGGCCCGCGCGGGAACCCGTTCCGGTCCTCTCGCTCGAGCAAGCCCGGGAGGCTGCCGCCGCCTACGCTCGCGGGAGCCGCGCGCCCTTGACCTGGCGCGCGTACGAATCCGATTGGCGCGGCTTCGAGCGCTGGTGCCGCAACATGAAGCTGAGCGCCCTGCCCGCCACGCCCGAGACTGTCGCCCTATATCTCTCGGCCGAAGGCCGACGCGGCCGTGCCCCTTCAACACTCGGTCGGCGCCTGGCCGCTATTCGCCTGATCCACCTCGGGGCGCGGCTCCCCTCCCCCCACGATGCGATCGAGGTCACTGAAGTGTTGCGCGGGATCCGCCGCGACTTCGGCCGGCTCCCGGCGAAGAAAATGCCCGCCGTGGACGAAGACATCCAACGCATGGTCGATGCGATCGAGGCCAATGATCCGCAGACGCTGCGCGGGCTGCGCGACCGTGCCCTGCTCCTCCTCGGCTACGCCGCGGCCCTGCGACGCTCCGAGCTCGTCGCGCTCAATGTCGAGGATCTCACCGAGCGCCCGGAAGGTCTCGAGGTCCGGATCGCGCGCTCGAAGACCGATCAGGAGGGGAAAGGTGACACCCTGGCCGTCCCGCGCGTCCCCGACTCGCCCTACTGTCCCGTCCAGGCGGTGCTCGACTGGCAGGTCGCCGCCGGCATCACCACCGGGCCGCTCCTGCGCCGGCTGCATCGCGGGGATCGCATCGGCGCGCGGCTCACCGCCCAGAGCGTCGCGCTCATCGTCAAGCATCGCGCCGCCCAAGCCGGCCTCGAGGCCGCCGAGGCCTACTCCGGCCACAGTCTGCGCAGGGGCTTTTTGACGTCCGCCGCGCGCAATCGCGCCAGCATCTTCAAGATGGCCGCGCAATCGCGTCACAAGTCGCTCGACGTCCTACGCGAGTACGTCGACGATGTCGAGCGCTTCGAGGATCATGCCGGCGAAGGGCTGCTGCGCCGCCGCGGGCACTAGCCCGATTTCGCCGATTCGCGGGGTAGGCCTGGGATAACTGGTTGATTTCTCTGGGATCGACCCCCAAAGGTCTGCACTACACGGGGACGGCGGTGGCGGCCTGGGCGGCGGTGATTTTCGAGCGCTCAGATCACGATGCGCTCAACCTCATCGAGGCGGACCTGATCGTCCCGCCGGTCGTAGAGCCCGGTCGTGCGTGCGCTCTCGGGAGCCACCATGGCCTGCGCGATCTCGAGCTTGCCGCCGTTCTCCAAGTACTCCGTGATGCCGGTCGCACGGAATGGGTGATTACCGATACTTGTCCAGACCCCTGCCGCGCGGGCTCGCCGCACGATCATGCGATAGGCGTCCGGCTGGCTCACCGGCTCGGTGAGGTTGACATAGTGAATATTATTCACTATTCTGCAGGCCGATGACCACGCTGCATCGCGCCCGGAACTGGAAGATTCAGGTGTTCGGGCGAGAGCACGGCATACCTCATTTTCACGTGTGGACGCCGGATGCCGCGGCGGTGGTCGCGATCGAGACTCTGGCGGTGCTCAGCGGCTCGGTCGACGCGAAAGTTCTCGAGGAGGCGACGTCCTGGGCCGCCGAACACCGCGTCGAGCTGATGGCTGAATGGTGCCGTCTCAATCCGGAGAAGCCACAGTGAAACTCAAGATCACGCGAGTCGAGCCCCTGCCGCCGGCGAGACTCCGTGTCACCTGGGAAAGCGGCAAGCAGAGCGAGGTCGACGTCGGCGAGTATTTCCAGGCGCCCGGCCACGAGCGGCTTCGAGACCCGGTGTTCTTCCAGACCGTGCAGGCGGAGGAATGGGGCCATGGCGTCGAGTGGCCGGCGGCCGATATCGGGATCCCCGCGCAGGCCCTCTACAGGCTCTCGAAGGAGCAGTCGGGCGATGCGTTTCCCACAGCGGATTTCAACGCCTGGATGGAACGGCATGATCTGTCGCTCTCCGCCGCCGCGCGCGCGCTGCACCTGACGCGGCGAACGATCATCTACTACAGCACGGGGGCCAAGCCCATCCCGGCTTACATCGGCCTCGCCTGCAGGGGCTGGGAGGCCACTACTCGACGGCACGTCGCGTAGGGGCTTCCCGCGAATCAATGAATGAAGGCTCGGAGAAACTCCGCTTGCAAGAACCTGGCCTGACCGTCCTGGCGATGAAATCGTTGGCTGCCGAGGATCTCGCCCCTTTTATGCTCGCGTGATCGGCGGTGCGACACGGCCGCCGGCCGCCATCATTCGAGCTTCATTCTGCTGTCGAAGCATCCGACTCTCGGAAGCGTATATCTCCAATTCGTTTGCAATCGTCTCTTTCAATGCCTCCAATTCTATCAGGAACTGGTCCATTTGCCGAATCGTGGCTGAGAGATCCGCGTCTGAACCGCCGATCTCGATAGTCGCCTTCGCTTTCAGCGCAGTCTGAGAGATTTCTTGCGCCCGTGCACACCGCTGGTCTGCATTCGTTTGTGCCGGATTCGGTCCAGAAGCTTGCACGCGGCGTCCGGCGAGGGCGAGGAGAGAGCTATAGGCAGTGGGCACACTTTGTGCCAATTGCTCTACGCGCGTAGCTGTTATCGCCGCCCGATGAGCGAGGGCGTTAGCCTCACGCAATAAGGATTCTCCTTGTTGACGTGCGGCTTGCTCGATCTGTCTAGCCGCCAGCACCGTAGCTTGCTTCGCGCTGCCGGCAGAACGCCATGCGGCAACTGCTGCAAAGATGCTCACGATGGCACCAGCGATTCCGCCAACTCCACCGATCAAGGCCGAATCGAGCATGCTAGTTCTCCATGGAACCCAGTTGATTGTCTCACAAAGGGTAAGTTTTGAAACACCGCCCTGCCCCGCTCGAATCAAGGGCAGTCTCGCTCGCGCGGCACGATCAGCCGATGCTCATACAGCCAGCGGCGCGCGAACTGCAGCAGTCGCGTTCGATCGCACAGAGCGAGAATGCGCGAGGCGACATTCGGACGGTGCCAGTCGGGCAAAACGCAATATCGGGAGTTGTTCGCCAGCAGGTGCAAGCGCGCGTACTGCTGCCGAGCGCTCCAGCCAATCCAGCGCTCCCGGGCGGAAATCTTCAATGCGGCGGCCGAGAAGCTCAGCAGCGCCACCCACTCCTGGCCCCACGTCGCCACGTACCACAGCGTCTCGCCAATCTTCGGCAGTGCCCCGAGGTCATGGTGCGCCTGCATCAGCTCTCGGTAGCGTCCGCTCTCCTCGGGCAGTACCCGCCGCACCTGGATCTGTTTGAGCACTCACACCCCGCCCATGCCCTCAAATGCTGCTGCCCCCTTATACGGCAGCGCGGCGGGGAAGTTCAGTCCGGGGAGTGTCGCCGTTATCGCTCAGCCGCTTGGCCACTGCGCTGATTCACCCTGGCCCCATGCGACACGGGTGAAAAGGCCGCGGCACATTCGCTACAATTACCCGCTTTCAGCGGGGAGCCTGCACGAATGTCTGTCTTTCAGCGCTTGCGGTCGCGGTTTCTGCCTCTATCGCCCGCAGAGACCGACGTCGGCGTCCGCGATCTCGCCGAGGAATTGCAGAAAATCCAGCGCGGCTTGCGCCGCCTGAGTATCGCCTCGGATCGGAGCGGGGAGATCCTTCAGGCTGTTTCGGGCCGACTGGATGACCTTCGGCAAGCCTTCCTCGAGACGGCTCCATCGGCGCGCCAGCCGGCGCTTATGCTGGATGAGGTCGAGCTGCTGGGCCTGCTCGACCGCCTCGAGCACGCCGGGGAGGCGCCCGATCTACCGGATGCCGCGCGCTCTGCGATTGAAATCGTGAGACAAGAGCTCTTGACGGCCGCGCGCTGGCAACCCATCGCCCGCATCGGCGCGAAAGCCGAGGGAGCCGACATCCGTGTCGCTGAGTTTCTCGGCCTGGTAGGCGCGAACGGGCAAACCAAGGCGGCCATTCACCGTGTCTTGGAGCAGGGCTACCGTCGCGCCGACGGCACTTTGCTGCGCCCCGGCGTGGTGATTGCCGCGGCATCCGGCGGATGAAGGCAGCCCGATTCTTTGCAGACCCATCGTCGACAAACAGGTAAAGACCCTTATGACAAGCTCCGCGTGGGGAATCGATCTCGGCACGACCAATAGCTGCATCGCACGCGCCGATGCGAATGGCGTCGAAGTCATCTCGATCGATGAGGCGCCGACCGTGCCTTCGGTGCTCGCCTGGAACGGCGAGGAATTTCTCATCGGCCGTCGCGCCAGCAATCATGCGGTCATCGCGCCCGATCACGCAGTGCGGTCGATCAAGCGTCACATGGGCGAAGAGGGTTATCGCGTGCGTCTGGGAGAGCAGGCCTTCACGGCCATCGAGGTCTCTGCACGCATTCTCGAATATCTGAAAAACCAGGCGCAGATGCAGACCGGCGAGGCGGTGACCGAAGCGGTCATCACCGTGCCCGCCTGGTTCGGCGAGCCGCAGCGGCGCGCCACGCTCCTCGCCGGCGATCTCGCGGGCCTCAAGGTTTCCCGCATCCTCAACGAGCCCACGGCCGCAGGGTTGGCCTTCGGCCACACGGGTACGAGCCGGGCGGCCGCCGCACCCAGTGCGGCCGGCGAACGGTGGATGGTGTACGACCTGGGCGGCGGCACCTTCGACGTCTCGATCCTCGAGGTCGCGGGCAATTACAAGGAGGTGCTCGCCTCGTGCGGCAATACCTATCTGGGCGGCGACGATTTCGATCACCGCATCGCGCTGCATTGCGTCGACCGCCTGCGCGACCGGCACAATGTGGATGTGGTCCAGGATCGCCTGGCGCTGGCGCAGCTACGACATCTGGCCGAGCAGGTCAAAATCCGCCTCTCCACCGAGATCGAGACGCCCGTCCGGGCGTTCATCGAGAGTGCGGGAAAAAAATGGGAGCTGAGCGAGACCCTGACCCGCCACCAATTCGAGCACATGATCCAGGACTACGTGGATTCGACCGTCGCCAAGGCTCGCCAGGCACTGGAGGAAGCACATGTCACCCCCGGGCAGCTGAGCCGTATTCTCCTGGTGGGCGGTTCCACGCGCATCCCTTCGATCCGCGAGCGCATAGCGCGCGAATTCGGCATCGAGCCGGATGCCTATGTCGATGTGGATCTGTCTGTAGCGCTCGGTGCAGCCCTGCAATCGGCGCTCGATCATGCCCTGAGCGCCTCGCAGATCGTGGTGGACATTGCCCCGCACGCGCTCGGTGTCGCCGCGCTTGGAGCAGAGGATCACGGTGACTTCGCCGCCGATGGCATTGCCTATCCGCGCACCTTCGCCCCCATCATCCGCAAGAATTCCCGCCTGCCGGCCAAATTTGTCGAGGAGTTCTACACCGCCGCCGATGGACAGAGCGTGGTGGAGGTGGTGGTGCTGCAGGGGGAATCGAAGAACACGCGCGAGAACACGCTGGTCGGGGTCTTTCGCGCGAGCTTCGATCCCAAACCATATCAAGCCCCGATCGGTATCGGCTTCGAATACGACCGCAACGGCATGGTGCGCGTCTTCATCAGCGATCAGGGCGGCACGAAGCTCTTGAAGTCTCATACGCTCGATCTGGGTCGCTCCGCGCAAGCCAATTCCGAACTCGAGGCTTTGTCGCGCCTCAGTGAGGCGAGTACGGCTGCCGAGCCGGACGACTGGGAGGAGAATCCGGATGAGGCCGAGGATGGTTTCGCGCAGACCGGCGCGATGGCGCAGACGTCCCAGCTGACCAACTTTCTCATCGAGCAGGTCGAGCGCCGGCTCGCAGACGTGGCGGCCGGCGAGCACGATTCCATCCGCGCGGATCTCGAGAGCTATCGGGCGCTCTTGGCACAGGGGCGCGATGCGGACCTCGACGAGGTGGAAGAGCGGCTCTACGCCTGGCTCGACGGCGCGCAGCCGCAGGCCTGATTCCGATGGGCGGCAACCAGCGCGAGCGGCAGAAGCGCCTGCAGAAGAAGCGCCTGCAGAAGAAGCGCCAGAAGCGCGCCGCCCGCCGCTCTTCCCTCGCTCCACTCGATGGCGAGGAAAACTTCTTCGGGTCGCTGCGGTCTTTTGCGGCCGCGATCGATACGAACGTTGGCATTGAAGTCTGCTGCACTTTGCTGGCCGGCGGCCCGCCCGTCGATACTCTGGGCCGCAAGGACTTGGCCGAGTCCATGGCGCGCGCCGGCGGGGTATGGGAGCGGCTGCCGTTTGAGCTCAGCGACTTCTTCCATCGCGATGCGCCGTGGTCGTTGACCGCGAGCGAGCTTGCTCCGCTGCGCCGCACGTTCGAGTCCCATGGGGCGCTTGAGGCATTCGAGCGCTTGTGGGCCTTGGCCCTGACGCTCGAGCCCGATCCGCTCGCCGCGCTCGCCGCCGTGCGAGGGCAAAGCTGTGCCCATCGCGCCACGCTCGCATACGGAAGGCTGCGTGCATGCCTCGACGATTCCGCCCGCGAGCGCAAGAGCGCCGTGGATGCCGTCGCGCAGGAGATTCAACAGCACCGCGGCCGCGGTGGCGTCAAAAGCGCATACAAAAAATTGCTCTTGGCTGCCGTCAAATCGGTGCATGCGACCGAGAGCTCCCGAGCGCGCGAGGTTGCGAAGCTTCTCGGTGAGATCGTGTCGGTCTTCGAGCGCCATGCCGCCGCCAATTCGCATACCGCCTGGTGGGAGTGCGGGCGCGCGTTTCTGGAGGAGGTGCTGGAGCGTCATGCCCAGGCGGGTCTTGGGACGCTTATCGCCCGTCAGCCCGCCGCGGTCGGCCATGTTCTCGGTTTCGCGCGCGCGGCGGTGTGGCTCGCGCGCCAGGGCGGCTCGAGCAATGCGCTCGCAACCACGCCGTTCCGCACGCGCGACGCCGCCGATGCGTGTCTTCAACTCCTTTCGTCTCTCGATGTGCGGGAACTCGGCTTCGAGATCCGTCTGCGCTACGAGATCTCGCGGCTGAAAATCCTGTGCTGGCGCGCCAGGTCCATGAAAGGCGAGCCCGCTGGTACCGCCGTGCGGGCGTTTCTCGCCGCGTTCGGGCAAGTCTGGCAATTGCTGGCTCATGGCGTACCTCCCGCGCATCGCGAGCTGCCGCAGCTTTTGCAGCCGGCGCTGCTTGATTTGTATATCGAGACGATCGATACGCTCGACGCCGAGGGCCCAGCGCTCGAGGCCACGCGCAGCCTCTTCGAGGAGAACCGCGGGGATTTTCGCCTCGCCTGCCTGGTCGCGACCGGGGCGCTCGCGCGCGGACAGCGCGATGGGCTCGCGCCACTGAAGGAGCAGGTCGGGAGCGCTCATGTCGATCCCGAGCTGTTCGCCCGTCACGCTTTCGCATGGATACACGGCCCAGGCGGGAGCAAGAGCGCGGAACGCTTGCGCGCGGTGCTGTTCGATCCGCTGGACCGCGAGCAGCGCAAGCAATGCCTGCTGAAGCTCGCTCAGGAGGCGGTGCGGCGGGCGAGGAGCCGCCACGACTATGAAGACGAGCTGCGCAGTCTTCTGCCGTACTTCGATCGAACCAATTTCATTTCCCGCGAGCTGCGCGAGGGGGCCACCCTCGAGAGCGAACTGGTGTTCTTTGCGAGCATGATGGCGCCCGTCCAGGGGGCCCGCCTCGCGCTCAACGAGAGTCAGTCCCAGCAATGGGTGAGCTGTGCCCGTGAGATCGGCCGGCGGTCCGCCGTGGGCGCGGAGATCGTCACGCATCATTTGCTCAATCCATCCCCCTGGATTGGTATCGCCACTGCCGTGCGACATGAGGCTTGCGCCCAGCTCGAGGACTTTCGCCCGCCCGTGGCCTCTTCAGCCACAAGGATGGAATCGTGACGATCTCGACCCGCGAGCAGGCACTGGCCGCGCTGGGGTTATCCGCATCGCCCCAAGCGGATGCGGATGCAGTGCAACGCGCTTTCGAGCGTCTGGCGCGCCGCTATCCGCCCCAGCATTTTCCGGAGCGCTTCCGCGAGCTGCTGGAGGCGCGGGACCGGCTGCTGGAGTCGGGACGCACCTGGCGCGAGGAGTTGCAGAGCAGCACGCTGAACCTCAGTTGGATGCTGCTGTATTTGAGACCGGAGCCAGCCGCCGCGGCGAAGGATACGCGCGCAGCGCTACAGAGCCTGCTGCGCGCAGGATATCGCGCCGAAGGGCTCGCGCCTGAGTAGCCGAAAGCTTGCCGGGCATTCCGGGAGAGATTCTCGGCCCACTCGCCATGTGCTGCTCGCCGCGCGCCCCGCAGAGCGTGGCCGCTGCGGCGAGCGCGAGCACCCGTGCAGCGGATGGCGCCGGCCTTGGCCGCGGCGTGGATCGGGGATCTGGCGGAAGAACTGCGGCAAGGACTGCATTTGGGCCGCGGTGAGCATCAGCTTCGGCACTCCTCGAGCGAACGGGGCCGGCAGATCGGCTGAGGACAATATGGCGCGGGCCTGCGGGCAAAGCGGGCGCAGCACGACGGTCTTGGGCGAGTCGCTCGTGGCGCTATAGCCGCCCGGGCGGCGCCGGTAGCCGAGAGTCGAGCCGCCCTCGATCCAGTTGGCGGCCCGATAGAGGGGTCCCCTTGATTTTGGTGCCAAAAGTGCCGGTAGGAAGAGGCCGTTTTTCTTGGGAATTTTGCGATGATCATTTGTAAGAGGTTGATCGGATTAGGGGTTCTGTTCGTTGCGGACGGCGTATTTCGCGGCGCGCTCTTGGCCCCTACGAGGCTGCCGCAGGTGCTGATTTCGCCGCCGAGAGTGACGGGAGCAGCTGCTCGAGGTATTGCTC